>DASTWV010000057.1 GCA_035765775.1 Actinomycetota bacterium
GACAGCTTGCCAGGGGGCCTTCTCACCCGTCAAGGGCCTTCGGTCTGCTTCGCAGACGGCCCTCGGTTGGTCCGGGAGGGGAAAGGCAAAGGCGAAGCAAACCGCCGCTTGACAGCCCGACCCTCATAGGTGTCCCACTGGCCGGGACGAATGTCCCCCACCTCAGCCGAGGGGCCGCATGCGTGGACCACGAACGATGGCATGGGTCCGGGTGCCCCGCGACCAGCAAAATTCCGTATCAGAGCCCGGACTCGGACCGCCGCCCACGTCATCGCAGGTCGATTTGCCCGCAACGCGTGCGACGTGACCTCGTAGCGCCCCCCGGGGCCGCTCGGGTAAGCGCCGACCGATGTGTCCCTCGAACGACTTCTTTCGAGTCAGAGGCTCGAAGCGACCCCGTCGGCCTAGCCCCGCACCGTGGCGACCCACTGGTCGATGCCCGTCGGCCGCTCGGGGTGGTGGTCCAACCATTCCATTAGATCGCGCGCCGGCAGGGCCCGGCTCAGCCACCAGCCTTGGGCCAGGTCGCAGTGGAAGCTGCCCAGCAGCTCGCAGGTCGTCTCGGACTCGGCCCCCTCGGCCACGACCTCGAGACCCAGGTTGTGGGCCAGCTCGATGGTCGCCCGGACGATGGCGGCGTCGGTGGGGTCCGAGGTCATGTGCTGCACGAAGGAGCGGTCGATCTTCACCTGGTTGACCGGCATCTCCTTCAGGTAGGTCAGGGACGAGTAGCCGGTCCCGAAGTCGTCCAGTGCCAGCCGGACGCCCATGGCGGACAGCTTCGGCAGCAGGTCCTTGGCCCGGCCCAGCTCGCCCAGCACCGCGCTCTCGGTGATCTCCAGCATCAGCTGGGCGGGCGGCACCCGCCAGCGCCACAGCAGGCGGGACAGCTCGCCGGCCAGGTCGGGGTCGTGCAGGTGGCGGGCGGACAGGTTGACCGCCACCTGCAGGCTGCGGCCCTCCTTGCGCCACTCGGCCCACTGCCGGCACGCCAGCTCCAGTGCCTGCAGGGTGAGGGGGCGGATCAGGCCGGTGCGCTCGGCCAGCGGGATGAACTCGGCGGGCATCACCAGGCCCCGGGTGGGGTGTTCCCAGCGCAGCAGGGCCTCGACGCTGTGCACCGTCCCGGTCCGCAGGTCCAGCTGGGGCTGGTAGTCCAGGACCAGCTCGTCGCCCTCCAGCGCCCGGCGCAGCTCGCCCATCAGGGCCAGCCGGGACGGCCGGTACCCGTCCTTGCGGGCCGAGTAGGCCTCGACGCCGCTCTGCGCCGCCTTGGTGACGTACAGGGCCACGTCCGCCCGCTGGAGCAGGAGGTCGACATCCTCGCCGTGCTCGGGGTAGAGGGCCACACCCATGCTGATCTCGACATGCAGCGAGAGGTCGTCGATGGTCACCGTCTCCCCCACCGCCGCCAGGATGCGCCGGCCCTCGGCCACGGCGTCGGCCAGCGCCAGCTCGGTCTCCATCAGCACGCCGAACTCGTCGCCACCCAGGCGGGCGACGGTGGCAGCGCCCTCGACGGCGGCCACCAGGCGGGTGGCCAGCTCCTGCAGCACCCGGTCGCCGTTGTAGTGGCCCAGGGTGTCGTTGATCTCCCGGAAGCGGTCGACGTCCAGCAGCATGACGACCGCCCGGCGCCCCACCGCCTCGGCCACGCTGAGCGCGGCGGCCACCTGGTCGCGGAACTCGACCCGGTTGGGCAGGCCGGTCAGGGGGTCGTGCAGGGCGAGGTGCGCCTTCTCGGTGGCCAGGACCTCCAGCTGGTGGGCACGGTCGGCGACCTCCCGGTGCTCCCGCTGGAGGCGGTGCAGCACGGCGGCGGCGAGGACCCCCAGGGGGGCCGCGATCCCTAACCCGACGACCAGCGCGGCGATCATGAAGGACCCACGGCTCCTCGCTTGCAGATTGAAATGCCCCTGCCGGGCGCCTCTCATCTGATTGTCGGCCGGAAGCACCGGGCGGGGAATAGCTAAAAGCGGCAGTTTTCCGCTCCGCCGGATGACGACTTTTGGCTAGTGCTTTTTGTCGAGGCCGGCAACGATCAATGCCGGGGGGCGGGCAAAGCGGTCTGGTATGTTCCAGGCAGGGGGCGTTCGGGGGGCGAGGGGCAGGCGGACCAATGGCACACCGAACGCTCGCAATGGTGCTCGCGGGCGGCGCCGGCAAGCGGCTGGCCCCCCTGACCGCCGACCGGGCGAAGCCGGCGGTGCCCTTCGGGGGCCACTACCGGCTCATTGACTTCGTCCTCTCCAACCTGGTCAACGGCGGTGAGCGCCACATCGTGGTGCTCACCCAGTACAAGAGCCACAGCCTGGACCGCCACATCTCCCAGGCCTGGCGGCTCTCGACGCTGCTCGGCGACTACGTCGCCCCGGTGCCCGCCCAGATGCGCCGGGGCCCCCGCTGGTTCGCCGGGTCGGCCGATGCCATCTTCCAGAACCTCAACCTGGTGTATGACGAACGCCCGGACCACATCCTGGTCTTCGGCGCCGACCACATCTACCGCATGGATCCCCGCCAGATGGTGGAGGACCATGCCGCCTCCGGAGCCGGGGTCACCGTCGCCGCCATCCGCTGCCCCATCGAGGAGTCGCAGTCCTTCGGCGTCATCGAGGTCGATGAGCAGGGCCACATCACCGCCTTCTTGGAGAAGCCTGCCCACCCCAAGGGGCTCCCGGGCGCCCCGGACCAGATCCTGGCCTCGATGGGCAACTACGTGTTCACCACCGCGGCCCTCATCGACGCCGTGACCGCCGACGCCTACGACGATGAGACCAGCCACGACATCGGGGGCGACATCATCCCCCGCATGGTGTCCCAGGGCGTCGCCCGGGTGTACGACTTCGCCGCCAACGACGTCCCGGGGGCGACCGCCCGGGACCGGGGCTACTGGCGCGACGTGGGGACCCTGGACGCCTATTACGAGGCCAACATGGACCTGGTGTCGGTCCACCCGATCTTCAACCTGTACAACGAGCGCTGGCCCATCTACTCCTGGCAGAGCCCGGCGCCGCCCGCCAAGTTCGTCTTCGAGGAGGGGGACCGCCGGGGCCAGGCCCTGGACTCGCTGGTGTGCGCCGGCACCATCATCTCGGGCGGCACCGTCCGCCAGTCGATCGTGTCGCCCGCTGTGCACGTCCACGCCGGGGCGCTGGTCGAAGGGTCGGTGCTCCTCAACGGGGTACATGTCGGGGAGGGAGCCGTGGTGCGGCGGGCCATCATCGACAAGAACGTGGTCGTGCCGCCCGGGTGCCGCATCGGCGTCGAGCCGGAACTCGACGGGGAGCGCTTCGTGGTGTCGGAGTCGGGCGTGGTGGTCATCGGCAAGAACCAGCGGATTGCGCCCCACTGAGCCCGTCACCCGAGACGGTCCCGCACCGGCCCCCGCGCCCCCCCGGGCCCGCCCGCGCCCGGCGCCGTCGCCGCAGCGCACGGTCCCGATGCCCCCGCTGCCCCAACTACCCTCGTCGCCCTCGTGGCCGTAGGAGAATGCCAGCCTCATGAACCTGGTCGACCTCATCATCCTGGCCGCCGTCGTCGCGTCGGCAGCCCACGGGTTCTTCCGGGGGGCGGCCATCCAGCTGTGCTCCTTTGCCGGATTCTGGGGCGGGCTGATCCTGGGGGCGGTGATCGCCAAGGGGGTCAACGGCCACGTCCACAACGCCACCTCCAAGACCGTCGTGGCGGTCGTCATCGTGTTCGGTCTGGCCATCCTGCTCGGTGGGATCGGCGAGCGGGTGGGGGCGAGGATCCGCACCAGCCTGCGGGTAATGCTGCTGGGGCCGGTCGACTCCGGCGTCGGGGCGGCCATCGGCATCGTCGCCACCCTGCTGGCGGTCTGGCTGATCGCCGCCATGCTCCTGGCGCTGGGCAACCTCCCGTCCCTGTCCCGGCCCATCAGCCACTCCGCCATCGTCAAGTCGTTGACCCGGACCCTGCCGCCGGCCCCGTCGGTGTTCGCCCGGGTGGGCGCCTTCCTCACGCCCACCGGCCTCCCCGAAGTCTTCGACCGGGCGGCCAATGCGGTGCCCATCCCTCTGCCCGCTCCGTCCGACCCGGAGGTGGCCAGGGCGGTGGAGCCCGCCCAGAACTCCACGGTGAAGGTGCAGGGGCTCGGCTGCGGCGGCGTGAAGAGCGGATCGGGGTTCATCGTGGCGTCAAACGTCGTCGTCACCAACGCCCACGTCGTTTCCGGCATCGCCCTGCCGGAGGTCATCGACCACAAGGGGCGCCGATTCGCCAACGTCACCGTGGTGCTGTTCGACCCCGAGGTGGACCTGGCGGTGCTGCGGGTATCCGGGCTGGGCGGGACCCCGCTCAACATCGACCAGAACGACGCCCCCCGGGGCACCAGCGGCGCGGTGCTCGGCTACCCGGGCGGCGGCCCGTTCACCTATGTGCCGGCGGTGGTGCTCGGTACGCTCCCGCTCACCGGCCCGGACATCTACGGGCGCACCGCCACCGGGCGGTCGGTCTACGAGCTCCAGGCGGCCGTGGTCCCGGGCAACTCGGGCGGGCCGTTCGTCTCCTCCAGCGGGCTGGTCGAGGGCGTGGTGTTCTCCGCCTCGGTCACCTTCCACAACGTCGGCTTCGCCCTGACCGGCAAACAGGTGACCCCGGACATCGTCAAGGGTGAGCACCAGAACGCCGCCGTGAGCACCGGCTCCTGCTCGGGCTGAGGCCGGGGAGGGCGTGATGCCGGGGATGCCGCAGGCGGGAGACCCGCCGCTGAACGCCGCCACCCTCGCCGAGCTGCGGGCGGGGTTCGGCGACGCCGCGGACGCGGTGATGGCGTCCCTGGTGGAGCTGTTCCTCGCCGACGCCGAGGCCGCCCTGGCTGAGATGGCCGGCGCCACGGGGGCCACAGGGGGCACCGGGGGCGACATGTTCGCCCGCTCCGCCCACCGCCTGAAGGGGGGCGCCGCCACGTTGGGGGCCGAGCCCCTGGTGGCCCTGTGCAAGGAGGCCGAGCTCTACGGCCGGGCGGGCGACCTCTCCGGCCGGGCACCGCTGATCGAGGGCATCCGGGCCGAGGTGGCCCGCATCCGGGCCGCCCTCATGGGCTCCTGAGCCGCCTGCCCCCCAGGGCCAGCGCCCAGACCGCGGCGGCGACGCACACCACGGCGGTGATGCGGAAGATCTCGGCGTACTCGACGTGGAAGGCCGCCTGCACGGCGTTCTCGTACACCGCCAGGGCGGCGTTGTAGGCCGCTCCTCCGCTGAACGAGGGCAGCGGTGGGGCGAGGTGGGCGGTAAGCACATGGAAGCGGTGCAGGCCCCAGGCGGCCAGGGCGCCGATGCCCACCAGCATCCCCATCATCCGGGCGGCCACCACCCCGGCCGAGGCGGCCCCATGGTCCTCCACCGAGGAGACCCGCAGCACCACCGAGGCCAGCGGGGCCACCACCACGCCCAGGCCCAGCCCGGCGAGAGCCAGGTCGACGTCCAGGCGGGGCAGCGAGACCGGCCCCAGGTGGTACCGCGCCGCCAGGATGGCCACCGGCCAGGCTGCCACCCGCAGGAAGGCGCCGGCGGCCACCAGGAGGCCGCCCAGGGCCACCGGGCGCTCGCCCAGCCGCCGGGCCAGCGCCCCACCGGCGGCGGCCCCCAGGGCGAGGGCCACCAGGAAGCGGAGCAGCAGCAGGGCGGCCTGCAGGTTGTTTTTGACCAGGACGGTCTCGGCCACCAGCGGGACGTCGATCAGCGTCACCATCAGCGCCACCCCGGAGAGGAAGCTGGTCCCCAGGGCGGCAGCGAACGGGGGCAGCTTCCCGGGCGCCGGGGTCAGCAGGCGGGTCGGCGTGCGGCGCTCCCAGACGACGAAGCCGATGAGCACCGCCACCCCGATGGCCACCACCCAGGGCCCCCAGGTGGGCAGCACGCCGTTGGCCGGGTCCGGGTTGTAGAGCCCGATGATCAGCAGGGCGAGGCCCGCCGCCAGGAGGAGGCCGCCCACCAGGTCCACTCGCTGGCCGGGCCGGGCATCCCGCCCGGGGTGGGTGCGCCCCACCACCGCCATCGCCGCCACGGCGAGCGGGATGTTGACCCAGAAGAGCCCCCGCCAGCCGATGGCGGCGGCGATCAGCGCCCCGTACAGGGGGCCGAGCACGCTCCCCAGCTCCTGCACGGCACCCACGATGCCCAGCGGCACGGTGCGGGTGGCCTCATCCCACTGGTCGCCCACCACGGCGAAGGTGACGGGCAGCAGTGCCCCGGCAGCCGCCCCCTGCAGCACCCGGGCACCCACCAGGAAGGCCAGGCTGTGGGCCAGGGCCGACAAGGCCGAACCGGCGGCGAAGGCCAGCAGCGATCCCTGCAGCACGCGGGTGCGGCCGAACCGGTCGGAGAGCTGGCCCAGCAGGGGCATGGCGGCGACGTAGCCCAGCAGGTAGCCGGTGATGATCGGCGTGGCCCGCTGCAGCTCGTCGATCGGGATGCCGAGGTCCCGGATGATGCTGTTGAGGATGGTGACGACGACGTAGGCGTCGATCGACGCCAGCAGGACTGCGGCGCCCGAGGCGCCCGTCGCCAGCCGCCGGCGGGAGGCGTCCGCCCCTTGAGGCGAGCCGGGAGCCCCCCCGGGCGGGGAGGGATCTGCCTCGCTGGACAGGCTGGGAACCTGCCGGGAGCGGAGCCGGGGGCGGAGCGGATCCGCCCGTCTCGTCATGACGACGTCGAGGGGGTGGTGATCGATACCGGGAGGTCGAAGTCGCTGAGCTCGGCGGTCACCACCGTATTGGTGGTGGCGCCCTGGACCTTGAACGGGATGATCGCCTTCAGCAGCCGGCTACCGCTCTGGGCCACCCAGAGCGTCCCCACCACGGTGTCCTGGCCGGGCGCCAGGTCGGCCAGCCCCTTCAGGATGGTGGTGGGCACCCGGGCGGTGAGCTTGTAGGCCGGCGTCGACGAGACGCTCTCCGAGGACACCGCCGTGCCGTCGGTTGCCTGGCCGAGCGTCCCCGCCAGCCCGTTGGTGGGGTCGAGCAATTGGGAAACGTCGTAGAGGTTGGCGGCGTCCTCGGACTGGTAGCCGCCGGTCGGGCCCTTCAGGTAGACCTTGCCGCCCAGCTCCACCACCTGCTCGCTGACCAGGTTGCCCAGGAGGCTGACCTTCACGGTGGCCATCGCCCCCCCGCCCCGGGCCAGCACGCCGTCGGCCGCCTTGATGTTGAGGCTGCCCACCGAGTGGCCGGTGATCTGGATCGAGAAATGGGCGCTGGAGACCGCCGCCATTGCCTGCGAGGCCTGGCGCAGCACGGTGGCCGGGTCGGGGGCGGAGCTGTGGGCGGAGGGCGACGTGCTCCCGCCGCACGCGGCCAGGAGCAGCGTGGCCGCGGCGGCCGTGCCCTTGAGCCAGATCGCTGCCCCTCGCCCCCGCCTCACGGTCATGAACGGTACAACTCCCCGGCGTACACCGGCGCCCGCACCACGTTGCCCGGCTGCGCCAGCGGGCACGCCCAGGCCGGATCGTAGGCGCATGAGGGGTTGTAGGCAAAATTGAGGTCGATCACCAGCCGCCCGCCTGACCCGCCCAGGTCCGCTCCCTTGACCGTGTCCAGAACGTAGCGCCCGCCGCCGTAGGTCTGGTCCCCGGCGAGTCCGTCCCGGATGGGCACGAACACCCCACCCCCGTAGGATGCCAGCCACCAGGCGTCGAGGTCGCCCACCCCGGGCAGGTGCAGGCGCCCCACCCGGTCGTAGGGGACCACGCCGTCGGTGCCGGTCGGGATGTCAAGGTGGACGGGCTCCACGGCGGCGTCCAGCTCCACCTCGAAGCGGAATGCCGGGTCATAGGGCGCCACCGGCGGGCCGGCATAGGAGGGGCGCTGCGCCACGGGCACCGGCGACTGGGGATGGGTGGCCAGCAGCTCGGCCCGGGTGGCGCACCACCGGGCGTGGGCGGCCCGGGGGTCATCGCAGGCCCTGACGGCGGCGTACAGGGCTGCCACGCGCCGGCGCCAGTCGAGCAGCGAGAGCGAATCCGTTCCCATGGCCTGCCGACGATACGGCATCCGGCTGGATCGGGCCGGATCATCGGGCGACCGGCATCCTCCCGAGAGCATGCTCAGCGCCGGAGAAAAAGGCGGAATAGACCGGAGAAGCGGCATAGATACCAGAACAGTTTGGGCCGTTCCCTCATCCGTTAATTTGACACGAATTTCGGTCTGGCCTAGCCTTTCGAGGTGCATAACGAACCGGAAAGTCCGGCTGTTAACGGCGCCGGGATCCGACCGCGGGCCGACGCCGGCCGGTACTGCATGGTGGCGACACTCGGCGGCATCGTGGTCCCCACCGCCGTCGCATTCGCCGCGGCCTTGTGGCTGCGCTCCGGCCACCCGGGTGGCCGGAGCGGGTGGCCCGCCATCTTGGTCGTCCCCCTCATCGCAGCCGCCCTGACCGCTCTGCTGGCCCAGACCGCCTGGCCGTGGGCGGGCCTTCCCGGAGCGGGCCTGAGCGAGTTCCTCCCGCACCGGTGGCTGCGGCGCCGCTGGGCGGCCCGCGAAGCGGGTCTGCTGCTGCAGCGGCTGGAGGCGTTGCCGGCCGTCCCGTCAACCGAAGCCGAGGAGCTGCTGGTCGACCTGGCCGAGGCATTCTCGGCGTCCGACCCGTATACGCGCGGCCAGCCCGCCCGCCGGGCCCGCCTGTGCACCGAGATCGGGAGGGCCTACGGGCTGAGCGAACCGCAGCTCCACGCCGCTCACCTCGCCGCTGTGCTGCACGACCTGGGGATGGCGCGCATCCCGGCGCCGTTGATCCACGCCCGCGGCCCGTTGGCCGCCGAGGATGCCGAGCAGGTCTGGCTCCACCCAGAACGCGGGGCCCGGCTGGTCGCCCCCTACGTTTCCCCGGACGTGGCGGCGGCTGTGCGCAGCCACCACGAACGCCGGGATGGGCGCGGGTACCCCGACGGCCGTGCTGGCGGGGACATTCCCGGCCTCGCCTCGCTGCTCGCGGTCGTGGACACCTACGTGGCGCTGATCACCGATCGGGCGTACCGCCGGGGCCGCTCCCCCCGGCGGGCGTTCGACGAACTGCGAGCCGCGGGTGGTGCGCAGCTGGATGCCGGCCTGGTCGAGACCCTCATCGCTCTCGAGTCGACCAGGGCCGACCGCGGCCTGGGGGCATGGTTTCACGGGACGGGTGGCGCCCTGCGGGGCGCCGAGCACTGGCTGCGCGGGTCCCCGCTGCCCTCCGCCGCCGTGCTGTCCGTCCTCCTGGTGGCGGGCGCCGCCGTGGCAGGGCCGCCAATGGCGGGCATCGCCGCGCCCGCGGCGGCAACCAGACCCGCCCCGGTGCCTTCCGCGTCGCCAACACCCACCCCGCAGGCCACGGCCGCCGCCCTGGTACCCACCCCGCAGGCCACCCCCCCCGCATCGCCGCCTCGCGCAGCGCCCTCATCGACCCCCGGACCTCCGGCCAGTCCACCCTCCCCCCGGGCCACGCATGCCCGGGCAGCGACTGCGCCCGGGCTGACGCCGGTAGCCACGGCCGCGCCGACCGCGCCCGCCGGGGCCAGCACTTCCCCTCAGGCCTTCCTCCCCGTGCCACGCGTGCCCATCGTGCGCGTCATCCTCAATCCCTCGCCCACCGCTCCGGACAGCCCGACGCCCGTGACCTCCCCCACTCCCGGCCCCACGACCGACCCCGGCCGCCGTCCCACGCCCGCTCAGCCCACGCCCGGTCCGTCTCCTGCACCCGGTGCCCCCGCGGTCACCGGCGTCAGCCCGGGCACAGGCCCCAGCCCCGGGGGCACGGTCGTGGCCATCACCGGCTCAGGTTTCAGCGGGGCGACAGCGGTCACGTTCGGGGGCGCCGACGCCTGGGGCTTCAGCGTGCACTCGGACGGCTCGATCACCGCCGTCTCCCCCGGGGGCCATGGTTCGGTGGACGTTGTGGTCATCACCCCGGCGGGCTCGAGCGGGACCGGCAGCGGCGGCGCCGCCCGCTTCCTATATCAGCCCTGACGGGCCTGAGCACGGGTCCCCTCCGGGCCTACCCCCGCGCCACCGCGCCAAGGGCGCCGAGCGGAGGCCACCCGGGCTGGCGGGAGTCGGCCGATAGGCCCTGCTAGCGAACCGTCACGTCCCCGCACGCGCCCGCCTTGATTGGCTCCCCGTCCCCGATGGTGCCGGGCGGCCAAAGCTCCCCGTCCACCTCGTAGGCGCCGGGCACCAGGGAGTTGGGCAACAGCACCTGCCGGGTCTGCGAGGTGGTGCCCGCCGGAAAGGCGACAGCGTCCTCGTCGCCGGTCCCGTCCGCCTGGTCGGCACCGCTCTCGTCGTACAGGGCCGCGCCCAGGGCCAGGGTAACGGCGGCCTTGGCGGTCAGCTTGTAGGTCAGGGTGAATGTGGATCCCCGGGTCATGGCCGGCTGGAGTCCGGTGCAGGTCACGGCAAGTGACGTTACCGAGCCCGCCGCGTCCCCGCCCGGAGCCGGCGACCCCGAAGCCACCGGCGACCCCGAAGCCACCGGCGAGCGCGCCGGCACCGGCGACGAGGACGCTGGGTCCTCAGGGCCCGCAGCGGGCGGAGGCGGACTGCCGAGGCCTCCTGCCGGCACGGCTGACCCCGGCCCAGGCTCCGTCGGCGACGGACCGCTTGTCGGGCCCCCGCCCGCCGCCGAGGCCGCCGGCGCGTGATTGGAGGCAGCTGGATTCCCCGAGCCCGCCGTGCGGGGGGCGGATGCGGAGGCGCCCGAAACCGGCGTGGCCGGCGATCCCACCTGCCGGCGCCCCCCCGTGCTGCCGAGCACGGCGATCCCCGCCACGCCCAGAACCACGAAGCAGGCGACCAGGAAAGCGGCTTTCCTCACCCGCTTTCGCCGACGGGCGCCGGGTGCAGCCCGTCGGGGAACTCAGTCGTGGTGGTGGTGATGGTGGTGGTGGTGGTTGTGCCCCGGCGGGCACACCACGATGGGAGCGTCGTCGGCGTCGCCGTCATGGTCGTAGGGCGGGGGCTTCGGCGTGAAGCAGCTGGTGGGGGTGGGGTGGGGACGGGGCGGATGGTGGTGCTCGAAGAAGCCCAGCTGGCCCAGGAGACCCCCAAGGTCGATGCCCAGAAGCGTGAAGCCGGAATGGGTGTGGGCCGCGGTGGGATGCGTCGGTGCAGCGCTGGCAGTGCCCGCTGCGCCGAGCAGGCCGGCGACCATGACGGTCGCCGTGCCGAACACCGTGAGGCGGTAACTGAGCCGCCGAATGCGGCGAGGTTGGCGAGCCATGTTGCCTCCTTCTCTGGTGACCCTTGGGTCACGCATGTTGGTCACCCTTTGCACGTGGGAAGCCTACCCGGTTCTGTGCCGTTTTACAAGGCGAATTGATCTCCGTGGCAATATGAGCCTTCACCGGGGGGCATTTCTGCCATTCTCCCTGCTCAGAGCCCAGTTCTATTCCATTTCCCCTTCGCACCGCCTGACCGCATGCCGCATTTCTGGACGGTTACTTGCACCGACTTTTCCCCAATGTACAAGCTTTTTCCGCTTCTTCCGCCCACCCGTCCTCAGTAGGCGCCGCGCGGGAGGACTACGGCCCGGAGCGTCTTGAGGAGGAGCAGGAGATCCAGCCACACCGACCAGTTCTCCACGTAGTACAGGTCCAGCCGGACGGCCTCCTCCCAGCACAGGGCCGCCCGCCCGCTCACCTGCCACAGGCCGGTCACGCCGGGCTTGATCAGGTGGCGCCGGTGGTCGTCCTCCTGGTAGTCGGCAACCTCGAACGGCCGGTGGGGCCGCGGGCCCACCAGCGACATCTGGCCCACCAAGACGTTGAACAGCTGCGGGAGCTCATCCAACGAGTGGCGGCGCAGGAACCGGCCCACCCGCGTCACCCGGGGATCGGTCTGCGCCTTGCGACGAACCGGCGTGGCCTCGGCCCCTGGGTCGGCCTGCTCGTCGGGCGAGGCATCGGCCCCCAACACCATGGTGCGGAACTTGAACATCCGGAACTGCCTCCCGTGGCGGCCCACGCGAGCCTGCGAGTACAGGATGGGGCGCCCGCTGCCGATCCACACCGCCAGGGCGATTACCGCGAGAACGGGCGCCAGCACAGCGACCAGCACGGCTCCGCCCACGAGATCGATCGCCCGCTTGACCACGACCTTGGGCCCCGAGAACTCGGGCTGCTCGATGTGCAGCAGGGGCAGCCCATTGATGGGGCGAACCCGGATGCGGCGCCCGGCGAGATCGGTCAGGGCGGGGACCACGAACAGGCGCAGCCCGGTCCCCTCCAGCGCCCACCCGAGCCTCCGCAGCTGGGAGGCGCTCAGGCCGCTCGAGCTGGCGACTGCCACGGCGTTGGCGCCGTGGAGGTGGACCGCAGCGAGGATGTCGACGATACGCTCACCGGTGGTGAGCGCCGCCGGGCACGGCGTGTGGACACCCGCCACGGCGAAGCCGCCTTCCGGGTGGCTCCCCAGGTGAGCAGTAAGGCCTTCGGCCTCGTCCGCGGCGCCGATGATGACCGCCCGGTAGATCGTGGCCTCACCCCGCAGCCGGCGCCGGATCACCCGCCGCGTGCGGTAGCGCACTGCCAGGGAGAGCACCGTGGTGGTGGCCAGGGAGAAGGCAATGACCCCCCTCGAAACCTGCACGTGGGCGACGAACCCCACGACGGCAATGGTGGCCAACAGCCAGACCGTCCCGTTCAGCAGGCCGCGGAATTCCTCCACGCCGGAATCCAGCATCCGGCGGTCGTAGGTGCCGCACAGCCACATCACTCCGACCCACCCGGCGGCGAACACCGGAACCAGCGTCGGGTAGGCGATGCCGTTGATGCTGCCCGCCTGCCCCCCGAACCGGAACACGATGGCCCCGAGAGCCCCCAACACCGCGGCCCCGGCGTCGGCCACCACCAGCCAGGCGACGTAACCGCCCAGCGACAGCGACGGTGCTGCGACCTCAGCCGTCTCCCCGCCGGGGGTGGCAGGTAGCTCGACGACGCTGAGCAGCCCGGCTTGGTGCGCTTCCCCCGCCCAGTCCGGGGCCGAGGTCACAGCCTGTTCCTGGTGCACTCAGTGACCACCACCTGTCGGGTATCGCCGGGGGCTAGCTTCCGCTTCTGCCGCCTGTTCTATTTACTGCCATAATTTCAGTGTCTTTTGCGGCACAAGGCCGCGTTTCTTTTCTGAGAATAATGGCGGTTCCTTGCGGTGTCAATGGCTGCAGACACCTCGCGAGAAACTGTTCTTCAAAATGCCGGCGCTAGGGGTCGTCCTCCGGGCGAGGGGCGAAGATGATTTCCGAGCGGGACCCGGGCAGGGTGCGGATGGATCCGGCAATTTCCAGCACGGTGCGCTTCCTGCGGGTTGCCCGGCTCTCCCGGCCAGGTTGTCCGTGCTGCCGGTGAGGAGGGAGTCATCGCCCACCACCTGGTGCCCACGGTCCAGCAGCACCTCGGTCTGGTGCGATCCAAGGAACCCTGCGGCCCCGGTCACGAGGCCCTGATCGCCGGCCTAGAGGTGGCTGGCGACCTGCGCCAGGAGGGTCGGGGTGGCGGACACGGAGAGGTGCCGGCTGCTGGTGAGGCGGCCGCTCCAGGCGAGGAGGCCGCCGCCCGCGTCGGCCAATCCCTGAGCCCTCGAGATCTGGTACCCCGCCGGGAGCTGGACGTGGACCGTCAGGCTGTCCGGCTGCACCATCGCCTGGTTCTGCACCGTCAACTGGTACCCATCGGGTCCGAGGACCCCCGGCACGTCGTAGCGGATCTGCAAGGTGGCCGAGCCGCCCTGGGGAACCTCCACGTAGGTGGCGAGCAGCCGCTTCCCCAGCTGGGCGCCGTCGAAGACATCCGGCGCCGTCGCGCCGTTCACGGAGACCCCCTCGAGGACGGCGTTCGCCGGCACCAGCGCGCCCAGGTAGGTCCGGTCCACCCCCGCCGCCAGCCCGAGGTCGGGGCGTGCCCCGCCGACGACGTCGGGCAAAGCGACCCCGGCGGGCGCCGAACTGTGCTCGGCGACGGTGAGCACCACCTGCTCCGATCCATCGCGGGCGAGGTCGGCGCGGTAGTCGATGGCGCGGTGCAGGTAGTAGTCCATCTTGTTCTCGCTCTGGTTCTGGCCGTCCACCAGCAGGTAGTCACCGGGGCCCCGGGCAACCGTGCCCCCGACGCCCACCTGGCTCAGCATCGCCTCCAGGCCGGGCACGGTGGAGTACACAGTGAGGTCGTCGCCCGCGATGGACTTCGCCAGGGCCCCCGCCAGGGCGCGAGGATCGTAGCTGCCAGCGAGGATGCGCTCGAAGACGGCGTGGGCGACCCCGGAGAGCACATCGTGGCGCTGGGTGGTGCTGGGGTAGGCGAAATACAGCTGGTTGAGCGCCCAGTCCACGACATTGGCCGAGGAGAGGGGCACCGGGATCCCGGGCACGCTGACCGGTCCGGTCACCGCCAGGAGGTTGGCCAGCCCGGTGGGGTCGATGCCCACGAGCCACGTTGCCTGCAGCCCGGTCACCCGCTGCAGCATGCCCAGCAGCACCTGACCGCCCGAGGCGAAGCTGGGGCTCATGGTCAGGTTCTGCCAGGCGGCCAGGGCACCGAGTCGGTCGTACGTGGCGGCGTACTCCGCGGGCAGGTCGCCGGCCGCCGTCGCGGCGGGGAGCCCGGGGAGCGCCTGGTTGCCCGTGAACTGCCCCAGCGCCAGCTGGCCGGCGGTCGCCGTGACCACCCCGATCGAGCCCAGATATCCGCCCCGCCCCCGTTGTTCGGCGTTGTCCTCAGCGCCCACGACCCAGGTCTGCTGCCCACCGGCACCGAAGGCAGCTGGGATGAGCACGGTGGCCGCCCGGGCCTCCTCGGCGAGCCGCCGGGCGTTGGCCAGCTCCCCGACCGCGCTCGCCCGGGCGGTGCGGACCGGGCCCACCAGGAAGCCCGCCGGGCTCCCATCCACCGCCTGCTGTGCCCGGGCGACGTCGGCCCGCAGCGCCGCCGCGGGGGTAGCGGCCTTCTGGAACGAGGTGAGGTCCACCACGCCGTTGTGGATCGGCAGGTCCAGGCGCCCGCTGCCGTGGGCCACGGAGGCCAGGACCGCCACCCCCTGCCGGCCGGCGGCAACCAGGTCGGACCCGCTGCGCGTGAGGGCCAGGGACACGGCGAAGTTGTTGCGCACTCCGGGCACGATCCGGCCGGCCAGGGTGAGCGGCGAGCTCAGGAGGTCCTCGGCCCGGCGCAGTTGGGGCGCCGCGGCATCGAGCGCCGCTCCGGCGGCCGGGAGTTTGAGGCCCTTGAGCGCCGACTGCGCGCGCACCAGATCGGCGTGGGCGGCCTTGAGCCGGGATGAGGCCGCCAGTGCGGTCGCCCCGGCCACCGCCAGCAGCACGAGCCCGGTGAGCACCACCGCCGCCAGCCCCACCCGCGCCGGGCGGAGCCGCCGCCGCCCGCGGACCCCGACGAAACCCAGCGCTCCAGCCCCCGCGGCGCACCCGGCGAGCAGCACAACTCCCGGCAGGGGGGTCGGCGCCCGGACCGAGAGCACGGCGGCAGCACCGCCGGCGAGGGCGCACCCCGCGTGGATGGCTATCACCCCGCGCCGGTGGAGCCCGAGCCGGCGGAGCCGGTGGGCCAGGTGGTCGGCCCCCGGACGCCAGAGTGGCCTGCCGGCCAGGAACCGCCAGCCCAAGGTGGCCCCCGCCTCGCACAGGGGCACCACCAGGCAGGCCAGGACGGCGACCAGCCCGGTGATGGGCGCGGTGGGGAGCCGCAGCCGCAGAGCCGTCACCGCCAGCAGGAAGCCCAGGAGCAGGGAGCCCCCGGAGCCGAGGTGCATCCGGCGCCTGCCCGAGGTGGGACCCAGGAAACCCAGGCTGGCGCCCAGCGCGGTCGCCGCGAGCGTCGCGGCCAGCTCCTGGTGGACCAGGAACCCGAGCGCCAGGAGCCCGGCGGCGCACCCGGCCCCCGTGGCGGCCGCCACCCCGCCACAGGTGTCGAGCGCGGTGAAGGCGTTGGCGACGGCGACCAGCACGATCACCGAGAGGGCCAGGCCGGCGAGCCCCGAGGCGATGCCGTGGACGCCGGCGCCCGCCCCCCAGGCCAGCAGCGCCACGATTCCTTCGACCGCCAGCCACTTCCAGCCGGGCACCGGGCCGCGGCGGGCCCGGTCGTCCACCATCCCCAGCCAAAAGAGGAGCACACCCCCCACCACCACGCCGCCAGCCGGCCCGGACAACCCGTGGGCGATGGCCAGGCCGGCCAGCGCCGCCAGCCCGAGGGCGGCGCCGGGAGCGTAGGAGACCGAACGCTGCTGCCGCCCCCCGGGGGGAACCGGGTGGCGCACGAGCCGCAGGCGCCTGCCCAGCAGGTCGGCGGCCGGCGTGGCCACCGCGCTGAGCACCAGGGCGATGGCGAACCCGCCCAGGGCGGCAAGTTGGCCGCCCCGCATCAGCCGGCCACCGCTCGGAGGTGGAGCTGGTGGCCCAGGAAGCGGTCCCACCGGCCGCCGGTCCACCGCGACAGCTGCGCCCGGCGCCCTTCGCCGAGGACGAAGCGGTGCGCCTGCGGCAGCCACCCGGCCTCGACCAGCGACTCCTCAAGGGACTGGAGCGTGAACCAGTGCAGGTGGGTCCGGTCCCAGAAACCGCCGTCTTCGTAGGCGAACCTCCCGCCGGCCATCACCAGGAGGGCCTGGAGTCGCTGGATGTTCGGCACCGAGACGATGAGGGCCCCACCGGCGCTCACCCGGGCGCGCAGCGCGCGGAGGACCTGCCAGGGATCGACGAGGTGCTCCAGGACGTCGGCGGCAATGACCACGTCCACCGGCGGCGTATCCCCCAGGGCCTCCACCGGCATCTGGTACACCTCGTCGTAGCGCCCGGCAGCGACGGCGGCGTCGGCACTCGGCTCGACCCCCAGCAGGCGCTCGGCTCCCGACCCGCGCAACCGGGCGGCCCACTCCCCGACGCCGCACCCCAGGTCCAGGACCGTCCCCCGCAGCGGGCCGATGAAGTCGAGGAGCGCCGCGTTGACGGCCTCGCCGTAGTGCTCAGCCACGCCGCACCGCCTGGCGGACCGGGGCGGGCAGCAGGCTCAACGGCCAGGACGCCAGGGCCACCAAGGCGGCGCCGTAGGCACGCGCCACCTCGGTGCGGGCTTCACCCAGGCCACGGGTGCACAGCAGCCGCCGGTAGAACGCCTCGGACTCCACCCGGCGCCGGAGCCCGCGGTCGGAGCCCAGGTTCTGGCCGTGCACCCGGAAGCGGGCCAGCCGCTCCGGCACGTAGACCGCGCCCAGACCGGAGAGCGCGAGGCGCACCTGCAACCAGTAGTCGTAGCGATCGCCGGCCCAGCCGGGGATGCCGGGCACCGCCGCCCGGCGCCAGACGGCGCACTGCGCGATGGGGACACCCCGCCGCCCGATGGCCAGGCCCCCGAAGGGGCGGTGCAACCCGGGACGGAGCCCGGCCCGGCCCCAGCGCTCGCTGCTTGCTTGGCTTGCCGCCACGTCGATGGCGCCGCCCCCATCGATGACCCAGTGGTCGGAGAAGGCCACGACAGCGTCGGTGCAGGCATCCAGCGCCTCGGTGAGCTCCGCCAGCAGCGTCGGGCACCACTCGTCGTCGTGGTTGATGATGGCCAGGCGGCGCCCCCGCGCCGCCCGCATCCCGCGGTCGTGGTTGCGGGCCACGCCCAACCGCTCGCTGGGGAAGTACCGCACGCGGGCGTCGTCGATCGCGGCTACCACTCCAGCCACCTCGCCCGCCGGTGAGTCGTCCAGGACCAGGAGCTCGAAGTCGGCGAAGGTCTGGCCCAGGACGCTGTCGATCGCCGCCCGCAGGTAGGTGGGCGAGTAGGCGGCCAGCAGCACACTGACCCCCGGGGCCGCACCAACGGGCCCGGCTGCCGCCGCGTCGGTGTAGCCAGTGCCGGAGGTCACCCGGTCGGCGAAGGCTCGGACCGCGCCCGCGGTCACGCCCAGGTCCATCCACCGGTGGTAGAAAGCCTGTGCCCGCCCGCCCAGCTCGCGGCGCCGGTGGGCGTCGGCCAGCAGGTCCCCGATGGCCCCGGCCATCCCGGCGGCGGGGCAGACTACGACCGCCCGCTGGTCGACGAAGAAGTCCCATCGTTCGGGACCATCCAGCGCCACGACCGGCCGGCCGCAGTCCAGCACCCCCGCCAGGGTGCTCTTGCGGGTGCTGGGCCCGGCCCGGTCCGGGAAGGCGATCACGTCCGCCTCCTCGAGGGCCGGGCGGAGACCGGCGATGGGCAGGACCCCGGTGAACTCCAGCGCGCCCTCCACGCCCGCGGACTGGGCGGCCGCCCGCCAGCGGCGCCCGGCGGGGCTGTCAGGGCCGGGGGCGCCGATCAGCCGCAGCCGCCCACCGAGGCCCCGGGCGTGCAGGTCGGTGACCGTCGCCAGGACGGGTGCGGGATCAAACCCTTCCGCCCCGTACCCGAAGACGCCGATCACATCCTCCGATCCGGCATCCTCCGATCCGGCATCTTCTGACCCGGTACCACCCGCCTCGCCGCCCGCTGCGGGCCCCTCGCCTGGGGGGAGGGTCGAAGGCACCGGCACCACCGTGACCGGCCTCCTGGGCAGCCATCGCCGGCCGGCCAGCCAGTCGCTCCGGCCCTCGGTGGTGACCACCGCTCCCCGGGCGCCCAGCAGCATCGGCAGCAGGGCGGCCCGCTGGCCCATGGCCCACAGCGCCGCCTTGCCGCTGAGGCCGCGGAACGGGTAGACAAGCTCGTGCAGGACGTACACCACCGGGCCACAGTGCCGGGCTGCCGTCGCCAGGGCCGGCGCCCAAACCGGGAGGCCGCGGTACCCCCAGCTGAACGCGCTGTAGTGCACCAGCACCCAGGCGTAGCCCCCATCCCGGAGCCCGGCAAGCTGCGCCGACCACCGCACCCATTCCCGGTGGGCCTCGGCCAGGGACCAGTCCAGGTCTCGTTCCCACCACGCGGTCGTGACGGTGAGCCCAGCCGCCCGGAAGGCGCCGCACTGGCGCTCGGCGTAGTCGCGCACCCCGCACGGCTCCGACGTGGATGCGCCCACCACCAGCACGGCGCGCCCGGGGCCCGCCGCACCCGCGGATCCGGCCAACTGATCGGCGTGGGGCACGGCTACGCCCCCTCGAGCCGGTAGATGCCCTCGGCCCCGGGCCGCCCGATGTGTTCCCGGCCGAAGCCGGCCGCCAGCAGGGTCCGCCGGATCCTCTCGGCGTCCACCACATTCGGGTGCCACTCGCCCACGATGGCCTTGACGTGGATGAGCCAGGAGAGGTCTCCGGCGAACAGCACCCCCTCCCCACCCTCGATGTCGATCTTGACGAGGTCGGCGTCGGAACCCAGCCGGTCCAGAAGGTCGGGCATCGTCACGCTGGGCACGCGCAGCCCGCCACCGGGCACAACCCGGCCCAAGTTCGAGCTGGCCGACAGGGCAAACTCCAGCACGCCCCGGTGGTCCGCCACCGCGGCCTGGATGACCTCGGCCGCCACGCCGTTGATGGCGAGGTTCCGGGCAGCCAGGGTGGCGTTCTCGGGCACGGGCTCCACTGCGATCACCCGCGAGATGCCGTAGCGCCGGCACAGGCAGAGCGAGGCCAGACCGATGTTCGCCCCCAGGTCGATCAGCGTGGCGGGGCGGAAGCCGGCGGGCAGCGGGTAGAGGTCCTCGAGGACGCACTCCCGGACCGCCTGGATGTCCCCGCGGTTGCGCCGGTAGGTGAAGCGCAGCCCGTCCCGGGTCACCGCCCGGCGCTCGGCATTGCTCCCCGGCATCGACGGCCAGAGGCCGAGCCCGCGGTAGGCCAGGACATCGACGGCATAGGCCGGCCAGGTCGTCAGGTGGCGCCGGGCCAGGCGCATCTCGCGGGCGATCGCGGTGAGGGTGCGGACCCCCCGGTGCAGAGGACCCAGCACCTCAGCCCTCCTCCCCAGCAGCACCCGGCGCCATGGGGACGCAGTGCGCCCATTCCATGGGATGGGGGGTGGTGGGGCGCAGCTCGTCCAGCGCTGCAGCCACGGCCTCGGGCGGCAGGTGTTCGAGGGCCGGCGGCACCGCGGTGCGGGGCCAGGCGCGGATGAGCTCCACCTGGTGGCTGGGCCGGAACCGCTCGACGACCGCCTCCGAGAGGCCTGGGGAGGCGAACTCGTGCAGCTCCACCAGCACCTCGGTCCCGGCCAGGGCGGCCACCACCTCGGCGGTCAGGAGCTCCCGCTCGCACCCTTCGCAGTCCACCAGGAGCACCCCCCGGGTGCCGGAGCCCAGCAGGGCCACCAGTTCCGGGCCCCGGCACCCGCCGCGCACCTCGACCCGCTCGCCCACCCCGTTGCGCCGCGCCATGTCGCGGCACTCGCCCTGGGCACGCGGGTCGGCGTCGAAGGCCACAACCCGGAGCCCGGGGAGGCGTACCGCCATGCCCACGGCGTAGTACCCCTCGGCACACCCCACGTCGACGAAGAGGTCGGGCGCCCGCAGCACCCAGGACTCGACGACGGGGACGAGTTCCTGCTCGTAGGTCCCGACCAGGATGGGGGCAGCCGTGCCCCAGGTGGTGGCGGGCAGGTAGCGCAGCCCGCGGAAGGGGCCGTCGAGCACCATGTTGCCCGTCAGCCCGCGCACGTCTGCCTCGAGCGCCCGGCGGAAACGCCGGGTGCGCTCCGCCTGGCGGGCCGACGGCACCAGGGCGCGCTCCAGCCGCTTGCCCAGGTCCACGAGTTCTCCGGGGAGCACCCCTTTCAGCGCTGCGCGCACTGGCACCGCGTCACCTCCTCATGCCCGGGCGTGCGACGGCCGGACCACTTGGAGGACCCGGTTGCGCAGCCATCGGCAGTCCGCCCAGCGGGGCGCCAGGTCCACCACCCCGAGCCGCCGCAGGAAGCGCACGTTCCACGCCAGCGTGGCGCCGTAGGCCACCGAGGACACCGCGCTGGCGGCGACGATGCCGAAGGGGCGGAGGAACACGGCCAGGCCGGCCACGGTCACCACCAGGCCGGCCACCTCGGCCCACGTCGGCCACTGCGGCTTGTTCAAGATCACCAGCGTCGAGGCCGCGGTGGCCGACAGCCCCAGGGCCAGGCTGCCCGGCAGGAGCAATAGGAGCGGCGTGAACGTGGCGCGGTAGGCGTGCCCGAAGACCAGGGGGATGAGCCACGGCGCCGGGGCAGCCACCGCCAGGCAGCAGCCCACCAGCACCAGGGCGGTCAAGCGCATGTAGCGGGCCGCCTCCCGGCCGCGCTGGGAGGACGCCCCCACCTCGCCGAAGCTGCGGGCGGTGACCGCACCGGAGATCTGGATGGGGACGGTGGCGAGGGCCACAGCGACCGCGTAGATGCCGATCTGGGCGCTCGCCAGGTAGGGCGCCATGAGGATCTGGTCCAGCCGGGCATTCGCCATGTTCGCCACGTTCCAGCCGAAGCCCCGCGCCCCGAAGCCCAGGAGGGGGCGCAGGGGATACCGGCCGCGGGGCCGGTCCCGGACGTAGATGACCGTCGCCAGGGCCGCAGCCGCGCCCGCCGCCAGGTTGCCCGCCAGATCGGTCGCCACCGTGAGCCGGTGCAGCGCGAAGAACCCCAGGGTGGTGAGCGCGCTCACCACCAGCGGGATGGCCCGGACCTTCGCCAGGGGCCCGAGGGCACCCTCGGCCTGCAGCAGCGCCTGGAACGACAGCCCCACCTCGGAGGCCGGGGTGAACAGCAGGTTGAGCACCGCCCAGAAGCGGGCCCACCCGCCGATGGTGTGCAGCGGGCCCACCATGATCAGCCAGGTGCCGGCCACCGTGAACGGGATGGTCAGCGCGGCGAGGACCAGGGCCGCCGACACCAGGGCGGGGCGCCGGTCCGGTTCCCAGACCGCCCGTTGGCCGATCGCCAGCGGGACCCCGAAGGAGAGCACCACGGGCAGCGCGGCGGCGTATACCACGACCGCAGCCACCTGCCCCCGCCCGGCCGGCCCCAGCACCCGGGCCACGATGGGGCCCGTCAGCGCCGCCAGCACGGTCGGCGCCAGCGTGGCGCCGGACAGCTTCGCCACCGACCCCCGGCGGGAGCGGGCGTACGTACGGGTCCCCGGCCCGAAGCGCCGGGCCCCACTGCTCCGCCCGGTCACCCATACGCCGCCTGGCCGGGAACCCGATCGGGCAGCACGTGGCGCCGGAGCGCCTCAACAAACCGGTCCTCGGAGAAGCCGTCGGCGTGCTGGCGGAGCAGCGCAGGGGAGAACCGGGCGGACCGCAGCTCCTCCAGCCCGGCCCGGATCTGGGGGCCGGTGGGCTCGTCGAAGAAGATCCCGGTCTGCCCCGCCACCACGGTGTCCAGGAACCCGCCCAGGCGCAGCACGCACGACGGCTTCCCGAAGGCGGCCGCCTCGAGCGGGGTCAGCCCGTAGTCCTCGTAGGAGGCGGCGACCAGGCCGGCGCACTGGGCGTACAGCCAGCGCAGCTCGGCGTCGGAGACCCCGCCCAGGAACCGGACATTCGCCGGGCAGCGGGCTTCCAGGCGGCCACGCTCGGGCCCCTGCCCCACCACCACCAGCCGGTCCGCCGTTCCGGAGACGGCGGCGACTACGGCGTCGACGTTCTTGTACGCCAGCAAGCGGGAGACGCAGAGCAGGAAGCCAGGCTCGATCCCGGGCACGGGCGCCTGCTCGGCATCGGGTGCCACGTTGTGAGGAGGCGGGAGCAACGCCGCGTGGATCCCGTAGACCTGCCCGATATGGGCGGCGACCGCCCGCGAGGAGGTGAGGTAGCAGTCGGCGGACCGCGCGGCCCGCTGGTCCCAGCGGGTCAGCCAGGGCTTCGCCGCACCGAGCGCCACCGAGAGCAGCGGGCGGCCGTCGCCGACGTAGCGCCGGGTCTGGTAGAGCCACCGGGCCGGGGCGTAGCAGTAGACCACCTTGCGGCCGTCCACCGGCACCCCGTGGGCCCACCCGCTGGAACTGCACAGCACGACGTCCGCCTCCACCCGGCACCGGCTGAACACCGGGGCCAGCAGCGGCAGGGCCCAGCGGTGGTGCCGGCGGAGCGGGCCGATGCGGTTCACCGGCAGCGGCCGGATGTCCGCCGAGGCGAACTCGGGGAACGTCCCCCCCGCCTCGTAGAGCGAGGTGTACAGCGGGGCCCGGGGGAACGCCTTCAGCATGGACAGCACCACGCGCTCGGCACCCCCGCGCTGCGTCAGGTAGTCGTGGACCAGGGCGACGCGCATCACGCCCGGCCCCCGGCCAGAAGTCCGTCGTAGACGACCGATATCCGCGGGGCGATGGCAGCCGGCGTGAACTCCTGGGCGCGCACCCGCCCCGACCGCCCCAGGCGTGAGCGCAGCTCCGGGTCGCCCGCCAGGCGGAGCAGGACCCCACTCAGCGCATCGACGTCGCCGGGCGGGAACAGCAGGCCGGTCACGCCATCCTCGATGACCTCCTTCGGCCCGCCGGCGGCGGCGGCCACGACGGGCAGGCCGGCCGCCATGCCCTCGACCACCACCTGGCCGAACGGCTCGGGGATGACCGAGGCGTGGACGAGGATGTCGAGGGCGCCGAGGGCCGGGGCGAGGTCGTCGACGTAGCCCGCCCATTCGGTGTCGCCCGCGATCCCCAGCTCCAACGCCAGGGCGCGGATCCGGGCCTCGTAGTCGTCCTCCCCGAACAGGCAGCTCCCGAGGATCACCGCGGTCGCCCCGCAGCCGGTCCCCCGGGGCGAACCGAATGCCCGGGCGAACGCCTCCAGGAACACGTGCTGGCCCTTCCACGGGGCGATGCGGCCCAGGATGCCCACCCGCAGGCCCTCCGCCCCCCCTCGGCGCCCGGCTCCGGCCCGTCGTTCGGGCACCGGGCCGACCGCGATCGGGCTGGGGACGACGGTGACCCGGTCCCCGGGGAGACCGAGGGTCGCCGCGGTGGCCTCTGAGTTGCAGATCACCCGGGCGGGCAGCCAGTGGGCCAGGGCACGGACCGCGGCCACCGCGGGCTTCGGCAGGTAGTCGGCCGCGATCCGGTCCCGGACGTGCCACACCACCGGGACCCCGGCGAGCCGCCCCGCCAACCCCCCGTACACCGCCGCCTTCAGGGAGTTGGTATGGACAAGGTCGGGACGGAACCTCCGGAGGCGCCACGCCAGCCTGGCGACGTAGGCGCCGCTGTCCCACACCGCCCGGAGCGGCAGGGCACGCGGGTGGACCGCGCTGCGCGCCAGCGTCCGGGTGCGGTCCGCCAGCGCCAGGACCTCCGTCGAGATCCCTGCCCGCCCGAGCCGGTCCAGCAGGGGGCCGGGCTCGGCGACGATGACGTGTGCGTCGACGCCCGAGAGGGCGGGCAGCAGCCGGGCGAGGGCCAGCTCGCCGCCGGAGAGGCCGCCGTAGTGGTCGAGGTACACCACGCGGACGCCCCGGGGCCGCCCGGGCGCGCTAGCGGCCCGGTAGACCTCTTGGTTCCGGGCGGCGACCTGCCGCCAGGAGAACTCCTCGGCGTGCGCCCGGCAGGCCGCCGGGTCCGGGAGCGCCCGGGCGCCGGTGCGGGCGGCGAGGAGCCTGCGGGCCAGTGCCCCGCTGTCACCCGCCGGGACGATGGCCGAGGGATCCAGGCCCACCAGGGCGTCGGGCAGCCCGCCCACGTCGGTGGCGATCACCGGCGTGCCGCACGCCAGGGACTCCAGTGCCACCAGCCCGAACCCCTCGAGGGCAACCGAGGGGACCACACAGGCGTCGGCGCTGCGGTAGCACGCCACGAGGTCGTCCTCGGACACCCAGCCCAGGAACCGCACCCGGGAGGCGATCCCGAGACGGGCGGCGAGCGCCTCGAGGTCCGAGCGCAGCGGCCCGTCGCCGGCAAGGACCAGCACGGCGCGGGGGTCCTCGCCCAGGCTGGTGCTCCAGGCGCGGAGCAGCGTGTCCAGGCCCATCCGCGGCACCTGCCGGCGGACGGCCACGCACACCCAGTGGTCATCGGGGAGCCTCAGTCTGGTCCGGGCGGCGGCCCGGTCGCCGGGGCGGAACCGGTGCAGGTCAACGCCGGGCGGGATCACCGTGATACCCCACGGCACCACGCCGTAGCGCTCCACCAGTAGCCGCCGGAAGGCGCCGGACAGCACCACGATGTGGCGGGCGCGGCGGTAGACGGCACGCTCCAGACGCCGTTTCGCCCACACCACCCACCGGCGCTGCTCGCCGGCGCTGGCGCTCTCGTCGGCCCACGGCCCCTGGAAGTGGACCACCAGGGGCAGGCGCCGGATCCGGGAGGCCACTGCGGGAACGACGATCGGCAGGAAGGCGTAGAGCGCGAAGTGGGCATCGACGACCGTCGCGGTCCTGCCCGCCCGCGCCGCGACCCGGGCGTAGGCGAGCATGCGGCGGGGCACGGACCGGGCGCCGGGCACGGCGAGCACCTCAGGGTCCTCCGGCTGGCGGGAGACCGGGCCCACCACCACCGCGCGCACGTCGGACCCACCCCCGGCCAGGGCCCGGGCCAGGTCCCGCAGGTACCGGTTCAGGCCACCGGGCTGGTCGGGGAACCACCCCATCCCCAGCAGGAGGGGCCTGCTGGCGGGGGCGGCGCTCACGGGCGGGCCCCGGCCAGCGCCAGCACGTCGGGCTCCGCGTCTGGAGACCCGGCCTCGGCGGCCGGCGGGCGGGCCGAGGCGGCGTCCACCCAGCCGAGGACCAGCCAGACCAGGGCGGCCACTGAGTACAGCCCCCCGTTCAGCCACTGGAAAACCGTGACGGCCAGGAAGAACAGGGCCACGCGGGACACCGCGTCCTGGCGCCGCACCGCCACCCGGTACGCCTGGAGGAAGCCGGCGCCCAGCACCATCACGAACGCCAGGACTCCCGGGATGCCGAAGGCCACCGCCACATTGGAGGGGTCCAGTTCCGTTCCGGCCGAGGACCCGCCGAACTTGCTGGCCGCGATGGTCACCGAGCCCGTCCCGAGACCGAGCGGGTCGGTCAGGGCCGAGCGCAGCCCGCGGCCGCCGAGGGAAAGGTGCTGGCGCAGGGTAGAGGACGTGGCGCCGAGGGGGTCGCCGAGTCCCTGGAGCTGGTGCGCGGCCAGCTCGGACGAGGTCGCCCGCGTCGGGGCCCCGGCGGACAGGTGGGCCGCAAGCACCAGGAGGGCGCCGGCGAAGAGCACCCCCACCAGGGCCCCCACGCCGACCGGCACCTTCAGCCGCGCCGCCACCACAAGGCCGGCGGCCAGCAGGACGACGATCAGGACCGAGCGGGAGCTCTCGTAGAACAGGGCGACGCCGCACAGGCCGAGCGCGGCCACGGTCAACGGGGTCCGCACCGGGCCCGCCCGCCGGGCGAACCACGCCCCCATGCCCATCGCCACGAACAGCGCGTACTCCTGGGCCGACGAGAAACTCGAGAAGGCCCGCACCGTCCCCCCGACGCTCAGGGCGGCGTAGCCGGCGGTGCGGATCCAAGTCAGGTCCCAACTGGGGAAGTGGGAGAAGTTCTGGTAGAGGCCGTAGAGCGCGGCCACCACGGCCAGCCCGCCCACCAGCGCTCCCACCCGGCCCAGGGTCGCGTCGTCGCAGAGCGCCCGCCCCACCCAGAACATGAGGAGTGGCACCAGCAGGAACGCCAGCCCGGCGAGGCCGGTGCGCAGACTCCCCTGGAGGGGGTTGAACGCCTCCACGACGCTCAGGAGGGCCAGGGCCCCCACTGCCTTGCCCAGCAGAGAGGGCCGGGCCAGCGCCCCTGAGCGCACGGCCAGGAGGAAGGCGAAGACGATGATGACCGGCCCGATCACCAGCAACGGGTCGATGCTCGACCCGGCGGTGGGCTGGGCAACCACCCGGCGGACCAGGCCGAGCACTGCCAGCCAGGGGATCAGGACGTAGAGGAGCGCGCGGGGCGCCAGGACGCCGAGCCCGAGGGTACCCAGCGCCGCGGCGCCGACGAGGGCCACCCGGACCCCGCCCGGGTGCGCCACCAGCCACCCGGCGGACATGGCCAGCCCCACCCCCGCCACCAGCACCGCCGCCTCCCATGCGGGCATCACCGGGCGGGCGGGGAGCCTCAGTGCCACGAGCCCGCCCCTTCCCGGGCGGCCGGCAGCCGTGGACCGCTGGCTTCGGTACGGGTGGCTGCCGTGCGGCGCTCCAGCACCGCTCGGTACAGCCGGGCGTACGAGTCGGCCGACGCTTCCCAGGTGTATCCCGCCGCCCGGACCCGGGCCGCAGTTCCCAGGTGGTGGCGGAGGCTGGCGTTCCCGCCCAGGCGCGCGAGCGCCGCCGCCACCGTGGCGGGGTCCCGGTCAACCAGGATCCCCGCCTCACCGTTACCGACCAGCTCGCAGACCCCGCTCACCCGGGTGGCGATAACCGGCAGCCCGCAGGCGGCGGCCTCGAAGCTGGCCAGGGAGAAGGTCTCGTAGGCGCTGGGGAGGACGAAGACGTCGGCGGCCTGATAGAAGACCTCTGGCACCTCCGAAGGACCGAAGAACGTCACATCGGGGGCCACGCCGCACGCCTCGGCGATCCCCTGCATGCGCCGGGGCTCCCCCCCGCCCACCACCCACAGGCGGTAAGGGCAGCCCTGCTCCCGGACCCGCTCCAGCGCGTGGATGAGGATCGGAAGGCCCTTGCGGTCCCAATCTCCCCCGACGAAGAGGGCCACGAGGGCGTCCTCTGGGACCCCGGCCTGGGCGCGCATGCGCGCGCGGGCGGCGCGGTCCGGGCGGAACACCTGGGCGTCCACCCCGTTGGGGCAGGTGGCGATGGCGACGCCCGGGAACCAGCGGGCGAGCTCGGTGGCCACACCGAGGGACACCGGCGCCAGCCAGCCCAGGCGGCCAGGGCGGTAGCAGAGCCGCTCGCTGCCGCGGGCGATGGCCTTCGACACCGCCTTGTTGGCCCGGCGCAGCAGCGGGATGCCCCGCTCCGGGGGGAGGTCCCGCTGGGCGGCTTGTGCGCCGGCGTGGCAGTAGTGCACGGCGGCCACATCGACTCGGTTCACCACAATGGCCCCGACGGTGTGCACCACGTCGGCGTCCACCCGCCGGAGGGCCACGCTGGCCCGGGCCAGGAACCACCCGAAGCGCACCGCGAACGGCCGGGCGGGGATCGGGATGCGCGTCCAGCCCTCCACCAGGGGGATCAGCTCGGGCTCCAGGTACCCCGAAACCACGTGGAACCGGAATTCCCTGTAGGTGTGCTGGATCAGCTCGGCACACGCCCGCTCCATCCCGCCGCGGTGATCGACCCGGTGCGCCACCAGGGCGACCCGGGGCCGGGCGGCAGGATCCGCCGCGGGCGGGGGTGGGCCGGTGGGCCCGGGGGTGGCGTCGGGAGGGTGGCGCCGGAGCCTGCGCCCCCGGCCCGGGATGTCGAGCGAGGTGAGCAGCTCGGCGAAGCCCGCCGCCATCCGCTCCTCGGAGAACCGGGGGGCCCGGGCCAGGGCCCCCGCGCGCAGTGCTGCGGCCCGGGCTTCGTCCCCGACGATGGAGAGGATGGCGTCCGCCATGGGAGCCGGCTCCCCCACCGGCACCAGCACCCCTGACACCCCGTCCTCGATGATCTCGAGCGGCCCCCCGGCAGCGGTCGCCACCAGCGGCTTGCCCAGGGCCAGCGCCTCCACCAACACCAGCCCGAAGGGCTCACCGAAGGAGGCGTGCACCACCACATCCATCGCGTCGAACCACGGGTAGACATCGCTGCGGTGGCCGGCGAAGTGGACTCGGTCGGTGATCCCGAGCTCCTCCACCTGGGTCTGGAGCTGCGCCGGGTAGTCGCCCTCCCACCCGAGGACCGCACCACCTACCACCAGGAAGCGCGCCGCGGGATTCGCCCTCGCCACCCGGGCGGCCGCCTCGAGGAACACCCGCTGGCCCTTCCAGGCCTGCAGGCGGCCGACGATGCCCACGACTGGGGCGGATTCCCAGCCTAGCTGCGCCCGGATCGCCTGGCCGGATCCGCGGTACTCCGCCACCTGTTCCACCGGCGATCCGAGATGGATCTTGACCACGCGGCGCTCCGGGGTCAGCTCCCGCTGGGCGGCAACCGCCTCCTCGCAGCTGGCCACCACGACCGTGGCGGGCACCCGGGCGGCGACCGCATCCATCCGGGAGGCGGCATCCGGAATCCCCTGCTGCCACCAGATGGCCGGCACGCTGCTGGCCCAACAGGCGGCCCCGCCGTACACGTGGCCCTTCGCCATGTTGGACACCACCGCCTGGATGCCGGTGCGGCGGATCATGCTCCGCAGCTCACGCACCACGCGGATGCCGGCGGCGGGGTCCCGGAGCCGACCGGCCTCCACCACGTGCGCCGGCCAGCCCACCTCGGCGAACCACTCCTCGACCGGACCCCGGTGCAGGAGCACAGGTTTCGGCTCGTACCCGAAGGCGGGGAGATGGCGCGCCAGGCCCACGAGGGCGCGCTCGGCGCCGCCCGGCACCGCGCTCGGGCTGACGAGCAACACCGCACCCTTGCCGGGACGCTGGTTTAGGAGGTGGGCCATCGGTTTACGCGGCCGCTGGCTTCTGGGGAGGCCGGCCGGTCGGGTAGTACGCGAAGCCCGCTGCCGCCACCTCCTCGGGATCCAGGAGGTTGCGGGCGTCGATGATGATCGGGATGGCCATGACCTCCCGGATCCGGGCGAGATCCAGGGCGCCGTACTCCGGCCAGTCGGTGGCCACCACCAGGCAGTGCGCCCCCGTGGCCGCGGCATATGGGCCGTCGGCCAGTTCGAGCCCGGGCAGCGCGGCAACGGCCGAGGATCCTGCCGCGGGGTCGGCGCCGGCCACCTGCGCCCCGGCCTCCATGAGGTGCCCGGCCAAGCGGAGTGCGGGCGAGTCCCGGATGTCGTCGGTGCCCGGCTTGAAGGCGAGCCCCAGGACCCCGACCCGCTTGCCCTCGAGGTTCCACAGGGCGGCGCGGACTTTGCCCACGATCGCGTCGAGCGCCTCGTCGTTCAGCTTGACCACCTCGTCGAGCAGGCTGAAGTCGTAGCCGAGTCGCGTGGCCTGCGAGCGGAAGGCCGCGAGATCCTTTGGGAAGCAGAACCCGCCGTAGCCGAGGCCGGCATTGAGGAAGGCGCGGCCGATCCGGGGGTCGGCGCCCATGATGTCGGCGATCGCCACCACATCGGCGCCCGAGGCCTCGCACACCCGGGCCAGGCCGTTGGCAAACGAGATCTTGAGGGCCAGGAAGGCGTTGCAGGCATGCTTGGCCAGCTCGGCGGTGGCCACGTCGGTGGCGAAGTACTGTGCCCCGGCATCGACAATCGGTGCGTACAGCTCCCGCAGGAGGCCGTGGGCGACCGCCGAGTCCGCCCCCACCAGGATCCGGTCCGGGCGCAGGGAATCCTCCACCGCCGCCCCCTCGCGCAGGAACTCGGGGTTGGATGCCACCTCGAAGCGGTGCCGGGTGGACCGCGAGAGCACGAGGCGGACCCACTCGGCGGTCTGCACCGGCACGGTCGACTTCTCCACCACCACCATGTCCCGGCTAGCCCAGCGGGCCACGGCGGAGGCGGCGTGCTCCACCGCCACCAGGTTGGGCTCGCCGTTGGGCCGGCCCGGGGTGCCGACGCAGATGAATGCCACTTCGGCCCCGGCAATCGATGCTTCGGGGTTCCCGGCGAACACCAGGTGCCCTCCGGCCTGGCCGGCGTCCACCAGGGCCTGGAGGCCCTCCTCGTAGAAGGGCATCACTCCCGCCTGCAGCGCCGCCACCTTGGCGGCGTCGTCATCCAGGCCCACCACGTGGTGGCCGATGTGCGCCAGCGCGGCGGCAGTCACCAGGCCAACGTGGCCCGCGCCGATCACGACAATCCGTCGGCTTCTCATACGTCTCCTCTCAAAGGTGTGGATGGGGCATCGCTCCAGCCGGTCGCCCTCGGCAGGCGCGCCTGGGCCGGGCTTCAGTGGTCGTCGTGCGCCGGACGGCGCCGGGGCGCAGGCTCTCTCACCGGCTGATCGGGGAACCAGCCGTCGCCCGCAGCACCCTGCTGCCAGGGGTAGTCGGCGGAACGGGCGTGGGTGCTGACACTCGGCTGCGGGAGCTTCCCGCCCACCGGGCGGTTCGTCGCCCGCTCGGACCGCTCCCGCCTTCGGCGCGCCCCGCGGGGCTCTTCCGCGGTATACGAATAATAGTCGTACCCATAATATCCCGTATCATAATCAAAACCTCTGGACGACCCGACTCCGTTGATCACAACCCCGAGCAGTTGGCCGCCCGCTTTCTGCAGCTGCGCCTGGGCGTGCGTGAGCGTCCGGTGGGTAACCTCGCCCGGGTTCACCACCAGCACCACCCCGTCCACCCGCGAGGCGAGCGCGCCGGCGTCCGCCACCCCCAGCAACGGGGGGGAGTCGATGATCACGAGGTCCGCCGCCGAGCGCAGGACCTCGAGGATCTCGCCGAAGCGGGCCGAGGCCAGGATCTCCGCCGGATTGGGCGGGGTGCGCCCGGCCGCCAGCACTCGCAGATGGGGCAGCTCGTTGGTCTGCATCAGGCGCTCCAGCGGCACGTTGGGCAGCACGGCGTCCACCAAGCCCAGCGAGTTCTGCAGCCCGAAGAACCGGTGGACGCTCGGGCGGCGGAGATCGGCCGAAACCAGGACGGTGCGGACACCGGAGACCGCGAACGCGGCGGCGATGTTGGCGGCCGTCGTGCTCTTGCCCTCCCCTTTCACCGAGCTGGTGACCAGCAGGGTGCCCAATGGCCGATCAACGGAGAGGAACCGCAGGTTGGTGCGCAAGCTGCGGTAGGCCTCGGCGGTGGGCGAGGCGGGGTTGTGCACCAGCGCCGCAGATCCCGCCGGGGTCTCCAGCTCCTTGGTATGGGGAACCGATCCCAGGATGAGCGAGCCCGTGACCGCCTCCACGTCCTCGGCGCTGCGCAGGCGGTCGTCGAGAGCCTCGATGAGCAACGCCAGGCCGACCGCCAGCAGGAGTCCCAGTGCTGCACCCAGCAGCACGTTCTGCTTCCCCTTCGGGCTCACCGGGAAGCGGGGGGTGGCGGCCGACTGCACGACGGATCCCCCACCGGACACGATTGAATTGGCGCCCGGCAGTTGGTCGAGTTGACCCTGGAGCGTCGTCAGGGTGTCGTTCATCGAGGTCACCGCGGTGGCGGAGGCGGGCGAGGCACCGGCGGCCGCAATCTGGGCCTTGAGCGAGTCGATCTGCGTGGTGAGGTCCTTGCTGGCGGCGGCGATGTCGTTGATCACCGCGTCCCGCTGGAAGGAGATGAACGCATTGGCCACCGCGTCGGCCCATGCGGCCGCCAGCGCAGGATGGTGGTTGGCTGCCTGCACCTGGATGATCTGCGTGCCCGGAACCACCGACGCCTTGACTGTGGACCGCTGGGCGCCGGCGGCCCCGGGCGGCAGGTTCTTCTGGGCCAGCGTGAGCACCGCGTCGCTCTGGATCAGGGTGACGTCGGTCTGCATCGCCACGGTGGGATTAGCCAGGAAATTGAGCACGTCGGAATTCGGTGACGACGGGTTCACGAACGGGGTGACGTTGACTTCGGCGGTCGCCTGGTAGGTCGGCGCCATGCGGACCGACACCACTGCTGCGCTCACCGCCCCTGCGACAACCAGGCCCGCGATGATCAGCCAGCGGCGCTTGAGGATGCGCAGGTACTTGCGGAGCAGCTGGGCGCCGGCGTCATCCACGGGCGCCCCCGGCGCCTTCGGCGGGAGCCGTGCGGGCGTCCGGGGGGGCGGCCCCCGCCCGGCTCCAGCTCGCCAGCACCCGGCCCACTTCGGAGACGGCAAAAAGCCGGTGGCCGCCGAAGGTCCGGTAACAGGCGATCTTGCCTTCGTCCGCCCAGGTCCGCACCGCCCGGGCGCTCACTCCCAGCGCCTTCGCCACCTCGGCGGTGCGCAGGGCGGGCTCCGCAGACGGCATCTCGGTGGGCGTCCCAGGACCGGCGAGATGACCGGGCAGCCGATCATGCATGGGATCAAGCTCTGACATGGTGCTCCCCTCCTGAGGGTGGACGTCGGGCAAGCCAGCGAGTGGCGGGACGGCAGGGATGGGCTGGTTACGAGGCCGCTTTGTCGCATAGGGCAGCAAGGGCGCCGCTGCGCAGCCGGTAAGCGTGCATCCGGGAGATGCCGAGCCTGCCGGCCACGGTCGACGGCGACAGGTCGGCGATGTACCACAAGAACAGCAGCTCCCGCTCCCGGGGTGCCAGGCGTTGGACCATCCGGCGGCGCAGCTCCTCGCGCTCGTCAAGACGGTGGACAAACCCGTCGTGGAATGGCCCGTGGGCAGCATCGAACGGCCCGTTCGAAACAAGCAGGACCGAGGCAGACTTGGGATCGAAGAGATCCCGATAGCGTTTCAGGGTCAGTGCCACCCCCTCCGGGGTGGCCCACAGCGTTGGCTCCGCACGTCCCATGCCCACTCCGTTCTCGGTCCCCCCGGCCCGGCGGTCCAGCACGCACAACAGAAGAATGGCATCTCCTGAACCGTGTACGTGCCTTGAAACATGTAGTCCAGTAACTCTCCTTCTATAGGGGGTTATGGAGAAGCCGCAGGTACGATGCTGCCGTGACGACGGTGCTCTTCGTCTGCACGGCCAACCAGTGCCGCTCGCCCATGGCCGTTCTCTTCGCCCGGCAGGCCTTGGCCCAGCGGGAGCCACAGGTGCAGGTCATGGGGGCAGGGACCTCGGCCGCCGGCGCACGGCCGGTGACACCCGCCACGGCCAAGGTCATGGCTCGCCGGGGGCTCGACGCCTCCGCGCACCGCTCCAGCGGCATCCTCGAGGCTCTCTCCCCCGAGCCTGACCTGGTGATCGGGCTGGCCCGAGAGCACGCCCGAACCGTCGTCGAGGAGCGCCCTGAGATGTTCCCGAAGACCTTTACCCTTAAGGATCTGGTTCGCCGGGCTACCGACGCCGGCCCGAGGGGCCACAACGAGGATCTCGCCTCCTACCTGTCCCGGCTGGGAGCGGGCCGCGGATTCTCGTCGTTGGCCGGGTGGGCTGCCACCGACGAGGTTGCCGACCCGGTAGGGCAACCACTGGCGGCCCACGAACGCTGCGCCGCCGAGCTCGAAACCCTGGTGGGCGCTCTGGTGGACCATCTCTGGCCGCCACCGCGATCGTAAATGCCCCGTCCATTCTGTAGGGCGTTCGACCAGCCGACTCTTCTCTGTCCTTGCGCTTCCATTCCTGGCTCGTCATATGGAGGCCGTCCGGTCCCTTCCAGGAATGCGGTGACCGCATGCGGCCCCCCATTTCCAGCTGGCATTCCCGGGAGATGTTCCCCGCCGGTTCCTGACCAAACAGGGGCACCGGGACGAGAGACGAACGCCGCAGCTGCCGGGTCTCCGGGCGAGGTCGAGGCGGGGCCCGGGAGATCCACCCCGTCCCCGAGGCCCACTGCTGAATGACGCCATACCCCACGTGTCAACCTTTCACGAGGTCCACGGTCAACAGAAACTTCAGGTGGAACGGACCCCCATCATAATCCGTTGAAACGAACGTATCGTCTTCATATACCCGACGATCGTCCAAGATCACGTTTCGGGAGTTGCTTGATCCGATCCGGCATGAGGATGACGGGCGAGCCTGCCATTCCCGGACCATCCCGGGTGCCCGTCAGTGGACGGAGCCGCGGGGCGGCTGGCGGCCCGTCGGGGCCCCCTTCATCCGAAAAGGATTTTCCACTCCGGAATGTACCGCCGTTTCTGTAACATTGTCAAGGCGGCTTTGTTTCCTGGAGATGAACACTTTTGACGCCCCCGGCTGGTCACCGGAGCGGTGCCGATTTCGTGACGATGCTGCGAGGCGGAAAAAACGGCAAAGGGTTCGTGCACCATCATGGGAGGATGCACCATGCCGACCACGTCGCCCTGATCCGGGCCGGTGTCGAAGCTCACCCGGGCACCTGGGCCGACCTGGGCTCAGGCCGGGGGGCCTTCACCCTCGCCCTGGCGGACCTCCTCGGACGCATCGGAGGCCCGGCCGGGACGATCCTTTCCATCGACCTCGACGCCGGCGCTTTGCGCTCGCAGGAGGAGGCGATGCGGCGGCGTTTCCCGGCCGCCCAGGTGGTCTACCGGCGGGCCGACTTCACCGACCCCGCTGCCCGGGGCATCACGCCGGCCTCCCTCGACGGGCTGCTCATGGCGAACTCGCTGCACTTCATCCGCAGCCCGCGATCGGCCCTGGTGGATCTGGTAGCCCTCCTGAAACCGGGCGGCCGCTTCGTCCTGGTGGAATACGACACCGACTCGGGCACCACCTGGGTGCCGTACCCGCTCTCGTTCGCCACCTGGGAGCGGTTCTCGGCCGAGGTTGGGTTGCAGGCGACGCACCTGGTGCACCGGGTGCCGAGCCGCTTCCTGGGCCATATCTACTCGGCGGCAAGCGACGCCCCTGGAAGGTAGCGTGGCCGCCATGCCGGGCATCGACTGGGACGCGGTCATGGGGGGCTCGGCTTGCCGGACCGCCCTGGGCGCCCTGGTGGTCGGCGACGCCCTCGCACAGCTCCGGGTGCTCCCTGCCGCCAGCATCGACCTGGTGGTGACCTCGCCCCCCTACGACCGGCAGGGCAAGTACCACGACGGCCTGGCCTACGGGCGGGACTGGTACGAGGGTTACTTCCTGGAGGTCACCGCCGAGATCCGCCGCCTGCTCGCGCCCCGGGGCAGCTTCGTCCTCAACTACCGCTCGAAACGCCACGGCTCCGAGCGCGGGACCCTGCAGTACGAGCTCGTGTTCTGGCTCCGGGACCAGGGCTTCCTCTTCGCCGAGGATTTCGTGTGGGGCAAGCCCTCGCCCCCGCCCGGGCGGTTCAACCGGTTCCTGAAGGACGCCGTGGAGTACTGCTTCCAGTTCACCGTCTCGCCTGACTGGGCCTTTCACCCGGAGCATTGCCTGCGGCCCGCCCGCTGGGACGCCGCCGATCGCCTCCGGCGCCGGGCGCTGGCGCACAACTATGAGCGGGTGCAGGAGCCGTCCGGGCACGGGCGCCGCAGGGTGCAGGCCGGCCCCGACCTGGTGCGCCCCTCCACCTTGCTGGCCTTCGAGCCCGAGTTCGGCCCCAACCCCACCGGCCACCCCAGCCGGTTCCCCATCGGGCTGCCAGACTTTTTCATCCGGCTGCTCAGCCAGCCCGGGGATGTGGTCCTCGACCCGTTCGCCGGCACCGGGACCACCGGGGTGGCAGCGGAGCGCCTGGGCCGGCGATGGCTGGCCGTGGAGGCCGATGCCAGCTACGCCGCAGGCTTGCCAGCCCGCCTGGCCGAGGCGCGCCCAGCTGACGGCGCCTGAGGCGCGCGGCACTGCCGCCCGAGACCCTGCTGTGCTGCCGGGGACTACGGGTGGAGGTTGTGTTCCTTTGCGATCTCCAGGAACTTCAAGATCTCGTCGGGCTTGGTGTCCTGGTTCCGCAGCGGCTGGAGGATCAGCGGGTCTTCGACCCTCTGGTGTGTGAACACGTGCCGGATGCCACGAGGGCCCTGGTAGCGGTAGCCACAGGCCTCGATCATGCGCCGGAAATCGTTGAACGACACGTTGAGGACGTCACCGTTGCTGACCTGCTGGAAGAGCGGTTTGGGTTCCATGTGCTGCGATGCTACCTGCTCTGCGCGGTTATGCAACCACCGGGGGCCGGGTGCATGACCCCGGGATGGGTAAACGTCAGGAGGGATGGATGTCTTCGAGGCCATCAGGGCCCGGCGCAACGTGCGCCAGTTCGACGGCCGCCCGGTCCCGCCCACCGACCTGGACCGCATCCTGGAGGCCGGCCGCCTGGCTCCTTCGGCGGGCAATTCGCAGCCCTGGGACTTCATCCTCGTCACCGACCGGGCACTGCTCGAGGCCCTCGCCGGCGTCTGGCAGGGAGCCCGCCACGTCGCCGCGTCGGCGGCCACCATCGCGCTGGTGGCCCCGGTGCTGGCCGATCCCGGGCGCAGCGCCATGGTGGAGTTCGACCTGGGCCAGGTGACCGCCCACCTGATGCTGGCCGCCGCCGAGCTGGGTGTCGGGTCGGCGCACGCTGCGGTCCGGGACCAGGATCTGGCCCGGCAGATCCTCGGCCTGCCGGGGGACCGCCGCCTGGCGTGGCTGATCGCCCTGGGCTACCCGGCTACCCGGGCGCTGCGGCCGCGCCGGCACCCGAACCGCCGGCCGCTGGAGGAGATCGTCCACCTGGACCGCTGGAACGAGGTCAGCCCGCCCGGACCTCCTCCAACCGGCGCCTGAGGAACCGGCGCACCACGGCGTTCGCCGTGAGGCCCAGCGCCCGCTCGTAGGCGGCGGCCGCCTCCGCCCGCCGGCCCATGCGCCGGAAGAGGTCGGCCCGGGCGGCGTGGAACAGGTGGTAGCCGCCCAGCTCGTCGGCCAGCGGCGCCATGCGGGCCAGCCCGGCCGGGATGTCGCCCGCCATCGCCACCGCCACCGCCCGGTTCAACTCGATCACCGGCGAGGGCACCTGGGCGGCCAGGAGGCCGTAGAGCCGGGCGATGGAGGCCCAGTCGGTGTCGGCCGCCGCCCGGGCCCGGCAGTGGGATGCCGCGATCGCCGCCTGGAGCTGGTAGGGCCCGGGCGCCGCCCGGGCGCCGAGATGGGCCAGCAGCCCCTCACCCTCGGCGATCTCGGCCCCGTCCCAGGCGCTGCGGTCCTGGTCCTCCAGGAGGACCAGCTCACCGCGGGCGGAGACCCGGGTGGCCCGCCGGGCATCGTGGAGCAGCATCAGGGCCAGGAGGGACACCACCTCGGGCTCGGTCGGCATCAGGGCCACCAGGACCCGGCCCAGCCGGATCGCCTCGGCAGCCAGCTCCCGGCGGATCAGTGCGTCGCCGCTGGTGGCCTCGTAGCCCTCGTTGTAGATCAGGTAGACGACGGCCAGCACCGAGCGCAGCCGCTCCGCCAGCAGGTGGTCCGGGGGCACCCGGTACGGGATGCCCGCCACCTTGATCTTGCGCTTGGCCCGCACCAGGCGCTGGGCCATGGTGGCCTCCGGAACCAGGAAGGCCCGGGCGATCTCCGGCGTCGTCAGCCCGCCCAGGCTCCACAGCGTGAGGGCCACGCGGGCCTCGGGGGCCAGCGCCGGGTGGCAGCAGGTGAAGATCAGGCGCAGGCGGTCGTCGTCGATGGCTCCCTCCGGCTCGTGCCCGGCCGCCTCCAGCGCGGCGAGCTGGCCCAGGGCGTCCCGCTTCTCGGTGAGGCGCCGGTCGCGCCGGAGCCGGTCGATGGCGCGGTGGCGGGCGGTGGTGGTGATCCAGGCGGCAGGGTTGTCGGGCAGCCCGTCCTGCGGCCACCGCTCCAGGGCCACCACGAAGGCCTCCTGGACCGCCTCCTCGGCGACATCGAAGTCGCCGGTCAGCCGGATGAGCGTCGCGACCGCCCGCCCGCGCTCGGCACGGAACAGGCGGTCGACGACGCTGCCCGAAGAGCCCTCTGTGCTGATGGCTAGCCTTCGTAGTCGATGACCGGGCGCACCTCGATCGACCCGGCCGCCGCGCCCGGGATCCTGGCGGCCCACTCGATGGCCTCGTCGAGGTCCTTGCAGGTGAAGACGTAGAAACCACCGAGGGCCTCCTTGGTCTCCGCGAACGGGCCGTCGGTGGTGAGCACCTGGCCGTCGCGCACCCGGACGGTGGTGGCCGTCGAGGAAGGCTGCAGGCCGTCGCCCGACTGGAAGATGCCGGCCGCCTGGGTCTCCTCGGTGTAGACCTGGTAGGCCTTGGCCATCTGCATGCCGTCCTCCGGCGTGGCGTCGGCGAAGCGCGACTCGTCGAGGTAGATCAGTGCCATGTACCTGGGCATTGCGGTCTCCTTCCGGTCACCGGCACCCCTGCGGCGCCGTTTGACTGTACCGACGAACGGGGGGATGGCGAAATCGACAGCCGTCCAAAAAATTGTTGCTGCCGTTCTCCATGGATGGTCTATGCGGGGTGGTCTATGCGGCGCTCTCGGTGGTGGGGCCGGGCGGCGGAGCAGCCCGCGCTCCGTGGAAGTACGCCGACGCCTCCGGGCGGTAGAGCAACAGGATCGTCGCGGCGCCCACCCCCAGCACCACGAAGCTGGTCAGCTTGGTCCATGCCGGGTCGGCGTTGACCAGCGATGCCAGCCAGTCGGCGGCGAAGACGGCGAACAGCCCGGTGGCGGTCCGGCGCGCCCACCGGTAGCCGAGGCCGTTGGCGTGCGCCATCCACAGCCACAATGCGACGCCCAGGATGCCGGCCACCACGATCGCCACGATGGCGGCGGCGAAGGCGGCGTTGAGCTGGTGGTCGGTGAGGTGGTGCGCGCCGTGCTGGCGGATCGAGGTGCGGAGCTGGCCCATGAAGGCCAGGCCGAGGAGGAAGTTCAGCCCGCTCGCCACGGCCCCGGCGTGCATGAGCTTGACCGCCTGGGCGACGCTCGGCGGTGGGTCGGCACGCATGGTGGCCAGAATGTCACGCCTCCCCCCCACTCCGGGGCATGGCAATGTCGCCTTTCGTCGCCCGGAACACCAGGATGTCGCCCAAGCCTCCCTCGGCGGCGAGAGCGGCGGCGGCCTCCGCCTCGCCCTCGAGCACCTCGGCCTGGCCGTGCCAGCCGCAGGCGGCGGCCCGCCACACCTGCTCGGCGAGGGCATCCACCACCTCCCCCAGCCCGATCGACAGCAGGAACAGGCGCTGTGTCGTGAGGGCCGGGTGGTGGAAGCCGGCGTGACGGGCGGCCCGGATGACCGCCGAGAAGTTGACGTCGGCGGTGATGTCCTGATGGCCGGGGGCCTCGAGCGGGGCCTGGCCCCTCCCGGCCGGGCCGTAGGTCGCCAGCGTGCCGGTTGGCCCCCGATGCCAGATGTCGGGCTCGACATCACCGTAGTCGAGGACCAGGACCATCCCCTGCTGCAGGGCGCCGGAGGCCTCCTGCCACCAGGACTCGAACGCTGGGCAGACCTCCATGCGGTCGCCCTCGTGGAGGTGCGGGGCCGCGGCCACCGCCGGCGCCGCCAGGTCGGCGCACGACAGGGGGCCGAGGCACTCGTAGAGCCCGCGGCCGTCCGCATCGACGTACACCTCCCCCACCTCGCCCCGGGCCTTCTCCAGCACGTGGACCGGGAAGTTGTCCAGGACCTCGTTGGCCAGCAGGCAGCCGGTGACCGGGGAGCCGTCACCCAGGGCCGGGGTCCAGGCGGACCGCTCCGCCAAGGCCCCCAGGCGGGCGTGTTGCAGGTCCCGGACCGGGGCGAAGCGCTCCACGAATCGCCAACGCAGGGCATCGGCTACCGGCCAGGCGAACGCCTCCTGGAGGGCCTCGGCCGCCAGATCGCCCTGGCCCGCCCCCACCTCGAGGACGGTGAACGGGTCCGGGCAGCCCAGTGCCTCCCAGATGCCAGCGAGTTCCCGGGCCAGGAGCCGGCCGAACCAGGGCGACACCGACGAGGAGGTGGCGTAGTGGCCCCCGTGGCCGGGCTGGTGGGCGGCGTAGTAGCCGTGCTCGGGATCGTAGAGGGCGGCGTGCATGAACGCGGCGAAGGTCAGGGGTCCGCCCCGGCGGATCCTCGCCGTCAGCTCGTGCACGAGCCCGACCGTCACATGCCGGTTCCTCGAGCGTCTCCGCGCCCCGGACCGCATGGGCGCGTTGCGGCGCCACTTCGCTAGTGCCCCTACTGCCTGCTGGTGCGTCGAGATATACCCCGGCCGGGCGGCCGGAGGCAAGCCGGCGACTAGTGGGTGTAGGCCGGGGTCCCCCGGTGGGCGCTGCTGGCGCCGGTGCCGTTGGTGGACTTGCGGTCCGCCAGGGCTGCGGTCAGGCCGCTGACGTGGCTGCTGACCGGCTGGGCGCTGTACTGGGGTCGCTTGGCCACCGGTGACGTGTACAGCGACAGGTCGGGCAGGCGGATCCCCGGGTTTGCCACCCTGGCCGCACCGTTGTCCACGGCGGCGTGGCGGGCATCCCAGCGGAAGGGGCGGTGGACCGGGGCGTTGGGCGTCTCCGCCTGGCGGGCCAGCTTGGCACGGCGGGCGAGGACCTCCTCGGGGGTCGGGCCGTAGAAGATGCGGCCATTGGCGATCCCGGTTTCGCGGGTCTCCACGGCGACGTGGTGCGGGATGATGCTGTTGCCCCGCCAGAGCATGCAGGTCGGGAAGAATCGGCCGTTTTTTTTGCCATACCCGGAGAACGGCCGGTACTCCAGTTCCTCCTGCGGCTCTCCGTTGTGCTGCCAGTACCCGGTCACTGCTGCGTGATGAATGGTCTCCAACGCCGGCCCCCTTTGACGGACCCTCAAGATACGCCCGGCGGGCCCGGCCTTCAATGCCTCGGTGGCGGTGCGGCCCCACCCCCGGGTGCACTGTGGCGAAGCGCTGTGGTGCGTCGGGCAGCGTCGTGATGCGGTAGTATTGCCCGGTTCGGGGCCGCTGGGCTCGTATAAAAAACGTTCAGACGAGTCGCATAGGGCTCACCTACGCCGCTCCGGCGGCGGCCAGGGCGCCTGAGTGGCCCTCAAGAGGCATTGAGCGGCGGCCGCGGCTCCGCCGTGAAGCTCCGCGTGGTCCTGAGCCGCCCGTTGGTCAACTGCTGGCAGGAGGCCTGGCCGTCGATCCAGAGGTCGGCATCGCTGCGGCCGTGGCAGGCGAGGGCGATGAGCACATGGTCGGCCCCGGCGCACGCCCAGGCGTCGCTGCCCGGCCGGGCGGTGCGGGCGCGGTCAGCCGCGGCGGCCACCCCGCCGGCCTGGGCGGCGGTGAGATCGAGATGCCGTCCAGATCCCCACCGAGGCCCCCGGAGCCGTAGGAGCACACCAACCCGGCGGTCGGGTCCTGCACGGCCATCTCGAACCAGAAGCCCAGGCCGGGGTTGCTGACGCCCCGCTGGACCAGAACGATTGGCGGACGAAGAGCCCCGCCACCACCCGGATGACCAGGAGGAGGGCGAGGGCGGTGGGGCGCACCCGATGACGCGTGGCCAAGCGGCGGAGCAAGAACCATGTATGCGCCCTGCCGTGGACCATGCAGGTAATGTCGGACCTTAGCAACGGGCGCTAAATAGCGCCACCGTGTCAAGTTCGGAGGATAGATTCGAGCCGGACCGGCTTGCTAGACCCCCCCAGCCCTCTTTGTGCATGGCTGAGCAGGATAATCCTGCTCAGGGCGGCACAAATGGAGGGCGATCTGCAGGTTCGGGCTCATGCGGTCAGCAGTGTGTTGGGTCCCGGCCGGCGGAGTACACTTTCCCGACACTCCGCGCGAGATCAGGCGTCAGCTTGGTGGCCCTATGCCTAGGCTGTTCGGCAGGCGATCAACCTCGGCCGTGGCCCTTGTGGTTGGCAGTCGGAGAAACTATGTGCACGTGGTATCCCTTATCGTGCTCCTCGCGTCTCTGGCTGGGACTTCCTGTGCTCACCGGACTCATGCAGCTTCTCGGGCAACGATAACTGGACACATTTGGTTCGCCGGCCCGCGCGTGTTCTTCGTTGTTCCAGGAACCGTATGGGCTTATGAACGGAACGTCCAGGGTGAGGTCGTAGCCTCCTCTGAGACTGACACTCACGGCACTTTTAGCCTTTCGGTGCCGGCACCAGGGGTTTACGTCATCGGGGGGGACTCGCCAAAATTCAATGGGGGGAGTCCATCCCCCGCCCGTCCCGTGGCAGCGTGCGTGAGCTCACCGGTGCGCGTTTCTCCTCGGACAAGCGCCACTGTACGAGTGCTTTGTCAAGCTCAATAGGCCGACCTGGGGCGCCCTGCGGGAATTGTCATTTGCGGGACTCGTAACTCTACCGCCCGATACCCTCGGGCGGATCTGGCCTCAATGTGGCCTGACGTTTCCGAGCAGGCCGTGGAGTCAGGGCCGCCGATCTGACGAAACTGGTCTGTGACCAGCGGAAATGCTCCGTACCCCCGACGGGTTTCGAACCCGTGATCTCCGCCTTGAGAGGGCGGTGTCCTAGGCCGCTAGACGACGGGGGCCTGTGCCACTTCTGACGATCGGCTGCCGGGCAAGGACTCGAACCTTGAGCCTTCTGGGCCAGAACCAGACGATCTGCCAATTGATCTACCCGGCAATCGCAAGCCAGTCTACCAAGCGCGGAGGCGCTCACGGCACAGCGGTACCGCCCGCCCGATCAGGGGCCAAGGTTCTCGAACTGTCGAGAACTGGATCGGCAGCGCCGTCAGGCTGCCGGATTTGGCCGTCTAGCGGGCTGCCCAGGCCCGGCTCCGGGGTCGAACCGGCGCCGGCTCCCCGGCCGGTTCCTCGACCTCGGCGCTCTGAGCGCTCGGCATCCCTGCCCACCAGAAGCCGTTGCCCGACGAGCCGTTGGAGGGAGGCCGGGGCGGGCGGGCTTCGGCGTCCCCGGTCGTTGCCTGCCGGGGAGAGGACTCCATCGCGTCCGCCACTGGGTGGTGAGATGCGGGCACGGGCGCTGGAGGCTCGGTCGCAGCCAGGATGTCCTCGACGTACACGATGCCCGGGATCTCCTCGGGCACCTCCGCCGCTGCCGGCCGGCGGTCGGTCGACCTGGGACGGGCGGCCGGAGCAACCGGGTCGGCCGCCCGAGCCGCGGGTCGTCCCGCGGCCGTCCGGGCCGAGGCGGCCGGTCGGGCGGCCGGGCGGTCGATCACCGGAGCACGCCGGGCCGCCGGCTCGAAGAGTTCGACGGGCAGCTGGCTCGGGAACTCGGGCGCCGCTGGTGGCACGGCGACTGGGCCGGCGGCCGCCCCCACCAGCACCGGCACGGGAGTCGCCACCGGAGCCGGCGCCCGCACAGGCGCACGTTCCGGCCGGACAGGCTCCACGACCGGCCGGAACGGCTCCACAGCCGGCCGCACAGCCTCCGCAGCCTCCCCGGGCTCCAGGGCCGGGGTCGGCACCAGCACAGGGGCGGGGGCCAGCACTGGCCCGGCGAGCCGCTCCGCCGCCGCCCGCTTCTCGATCTCCTTCGACTTGCGGTGCGACCACCGGATGATCGGCCGCTCCATGCAGTAGTACGACACCGACCCCACGATCAGCGCCCCGCCGCAGGCGAAGGCGAACATCTTGAGGAAGTCGCCCGAGGTGGCGTTAGGCGTCCAGTGCAACGTTTTCAGGGCATACCCCACGAACAGCAGGTGCGTGAGGTACAGCCCATAGCTCACGTCGCCCAGCTTCTTGCTGATCCAGTTTGTGAACGGGAACTGCGCCCATGTCGGCGCCAGAGCGGTCGCCAGGACCAGCACCGTGAAGCACACCGCCACCGGCGTGGTGCCGATCCAGTGGTCGAAGGGCCCGGACTTGAAGGCCACGTCCCGGGCTCCCGCCTGGTTCATCCACCACAGCACGCCCGACAACGATGCCGCCTCCACCGGCACCCAGGCCAGGGAGGGGATCTTGAACTTCAGGTTGCCGTTGCGGATCTGGACGAAGACGAAGGCCGCGGTCATGCCGAGCGCGAAGTGGGCGGTGTAGGTGGGGAACTGTGTGACCAGGATCTCCTTGACGAACTGGGGCGACTTCAGCCCGGCCCAGTGCGGCAGGGGGAACCAGCCGTGGGTCCCGATGGTGCGCCAGGTGGCGGCGATCACCTCGGCGATGCCCAGGCCGACGAAGGGGTGCTTGCGGTACCACCCGGCGATCACCGGCAGCAGGGCGTAGAACACCACTTCGATGGCCAGCGTCCACACCGCACCGTTGACGAAGAAGCCCTCGGGATAACCGAGCGCCAGCCCCAGGCTGTGCTGAGCGAAGGTCAGGTGGAGCAGCAGGGTCATCGAGCCCACCCGGGTGAAGGGCGTGACGTGCACCGGAACGGTGACCACCCAGGGCAGCAGGAGCAGGGTGGCGATCACCGCCAGGTAGTAGGCGGGCACGATCCGGGCACTCCGGCGCAGGGCGTAGGCCTTCTTGCTCCCGAAGTTGCCCTCCGCCACCATGGGCAGGAACAGCAGGAAGCCGCTCAAGATGAAGAAATAGTCGACGCTGACGTACGAGGCGACGATCAGGTGGAGCAGGAACTTGTTCGACAGGTGGGGCCGGGCAGCGGCATACAGGCAGTGGCAGGCCACGACGCCGATCGCCGCCAGCCCGCGGAAGCCGTCGGCCGACGGGACCCGCAGCCGGCCCTGGGCCCGTTTGCGGCGCCCCAGCCGGCGAGGCGCCTGACCTGCCGGTACCGATCCGCTGCCCTGGGGCGCGGTCTCCGCCGGCGGTGCATGGCCGTTCTGGGGCGGCGGGCGGAACCCGCTCCCGACCGGTGGGCGGATCTGGGCGGGCACGAAGGCGGAAATCCGGGCGCGCCCGGGCGCCGCCACCCTTTTCGCATGGCCATTGCCGTTGCCAGTGCCATTGCCGGTGCCATTCCCATTGGCCGCCCCATGGGCGTGACCGTTCGATCCCGCCGGGGCATGCCCGTTGGAGGAGACCGGGGCATGCCCGTTGGGCGCCGTCGAGCCGTGCCCGTTCCTTCCGGGCAACGCCCCGGGCAACACCCCGGGTACCCCGCCCAGCGGGCTGTACCCGTTCCGCCCCGTGGGGCTGCCGGGCTTCGGCCGGAAGGGGATGTCGGGGTTCTCGGCCAGCAGGCGCGGACCCTTGGACGGCGAGCGCCGGGCGGTCTTCTTGGGCGCCGGGGCCGGCGGGCGGAGGCTCACGAGGGGCCCTCCCCGGCCAGGGTCACCCGCACCCACGCCACGGCCACACCCAGCTCGAGGTCCCCGTCCTCTGAGGCCGACGCCGGTGACCCGGGCGACGGGTTCACCGAGCTCCACAACCGGGTGGCCGACGTCCCCACCATCACCCGGGTGCTCCCCCTCCGGGACAGCGCCCCCTCCGGGACCACGCCGGCGTACAGGGTGCCGTGCCGGTGGGGCGAGGCGGTCAGTGCCACGTTCCGGCCCCCGACCGACACCGCCAGGCTCCCCTCGACCTCCGGGGTGACGGCCGCCGCCACCAGGAGCTCGACGCGGGACCCGGCCCCCACCACCGCCGGCAGGTCGATCCAGGCGTCCCGGCCGGGCCCACTCCAGCGCAGGCCGAGGTCGCCCACCACCTGGGGCGGGTGCCAGCCCCCGCCGGCGAAGGCGGGGTCGGTCAGGCTGATCTTCACCGTCCCGGGCCGCCGGAACGACGAGACCGGGGCCGGGGCCGCCGGGGCCGGAGGCGCTCCCGGCGACGCCAGAGCCGCCGAAATCCGTTCGGCCACCGCCGGCGGGGCGCCATCCCGGGCCAACCCGAGGGCCAGCCCGGACACGTCGTGGAATCCCAGCGCCCCGGTGATGCAGGCGTCGCGCACGAGCTGGTGCCAGCCGAGACCGGCGGCCGGGTAGGCCACCTCCCGGCGCAGGTAGTAGGCGTTCGCCCAGAAGAGCTGGCCGGGGCCGCTGTCGAACCGGTGGGCGCCGTCATCCAGCTGCCACACGTCGGGCGTGCGCCAGCCGAGGTCGGCCCCCGCCTGCCCGTAGTGGGCGAGGTCCCGCAGCCGCCAGAGGACGAAACCCCGCCGGCGCAGGAACCGGTCGACGTCGCCGAATAGCGGCGCCCCGGCGTAGAGCTCGTTGAACTCGACCTCGACCTCGACCGCCCGCACCCCGGCCAGGGTCGCCTGGGCGCCCTCCAGGACGCCCAGCTCCGACCCCTGCGTATCGACCTTGATGACATCCACCCGCGCGATCCCCTCAGCGGCGCACCACTCGTCCAGGACGGCCAGCTCGACCATCACCGAGGACTCCGGGGTGATCACCCCGAGGCCCGGGTGCCGCTCGTAGGCCGCCGCCGAAGGCGGGTAGAGCGAGGAGCACGCCGGCTGCCGGGTGACGTGCAGGGTGGCCACCCCCGAACGGGGGCCCAGCGCCACCGGCGCTACCCGGTGCGGCGCCCCCGACCGCCGGTGGAGTTCCTGCAGCCGCCGGCACTCCTCGGCGTCCGGCTCGAAGCCGATGGCCACATAGCGGTCACCCAGGTCGTCCCAGGTGGAAGCAAACCCCCACCGGGCGCCCACGTCAACCACGACGATGGGGTCGTCGAGGAGGGGGGCGATGGCGGCGGCTCGCGAGGAAGGTAGAGGTAGATCCAATTGGGCACCTCTCGGGGCGGCACCGGACGGCGCATTCTACATGTCACGCATCATCGGCAGGCATGACCGTTTTGCTAAGCGCCAATCCGGCGCGGCCTTGCTAGCCTCCCGCCATGCGCATCGGCATCGACTACCAGATCCTCGCCCTGGGGCCGGAGCTCATCACCCGGGGGATGGGCCGCTACACCCAGCAGCAGCTGCGCGAGGTCCTGGCGGTGGACCGGGACAACGAGTACCTCCTGCTGTGCGAGGCGGGGGCCGACCTCTCGCTGATCGATCCCGCCGTCCTGGAAGCCCCCAACGTCGACCTCGCCTGCTACCCGAAACCCCGCGCCGAGGTGACCGAAGCGACCACCCTCCAGCTGGCCGAGCACTACCTGGCCTGGCTGGAGCGCCAGGGCCTCGATCTCTACCACGCCACCGCCCCGCTCATGCTGACCGGCCCCCCGCTGGTCCGCGTGGACACCTGCCCCACAGTCGTCACCCTCTACGACCTCATCCCGCTGCGCTACCCCGACCGCTACTACGTCGAGGACCCCCTCCGCCGCCAGTACGAGCGGGGCCTCGGGTTCCTGGCGACCGCCGACCGGCTCCTCGCCATCTCGGAGTACGCCCGGAGCGACGCCGTGGCCCTCATCGGCTACCCGGAGGAGCGCATCGACAAGGCCTGGCCGATCGCCGACGACGTCTTCCGGCCGCTCCCCGACCACCTCGTCCGCAAGCTGCTCAGCGTGGTCTCCAGCCGGATCCGGATCCCCGAGCACTACCTGCTCACGGTCAGCCACATCCACTACTCCAAGAACCTCGACACGCTGCTCCGGGCGTACGCCGGCCTCCCCGAGGCCCTGCGCACCCGGCTGCCGCTGGTGCTCTGCTGCCACCTGGACCAGGCCAGCCTGAACGCCGTCGGCAGCCTGGCCTTCGACCTCGGCATCAGCGCCGACCTCGTGATCACCGGTGGCGTGTCCGACGCCGAGCTCGCCGCCCTGTACAACCGGGCGACGCTGGTGGTCCACCCGTCCCGGGCCGAGGGCTTCGGGTTCCCGGTGCTGGAGGCGATGCGCTGCGGTGCCCCGGTGGTCACCACCACAGCGTCGTCCCTGCCCGAAGTGGCGGGCGACGCCGCGCTCCAGGTGGACCCCGAGGACGCCGGCTCCCTCGCCGCCGCCATCCAGCGGGTGGCCGGCGACCCGGCCCTCCAGGCCACCCTGCGGGCGAAGGGCTTCGTCCAGGCGGAGCGCTTCAACCGCCACCAGCTGGCCGAGGCCACCCTGGCGTGCTACCAGCGGGCCGTCGCCCTCCCACCGGCGCCCGGAGGACCGGGACCCGCAGGCCGGCGGATCGCCCTGTGGACTCCCCTGCCGCCGCAGGCCACCGGCATCGCCGACTACTCGGCAGAGCTCCTGGACGGCCTCGCCACCCGGTGCGAGGTGGACGTCTTCGTCGACGGCGGGTACCTCCCGGCGGGAGCCGTCCTGCAGCGCCACCACATCCACCACGCCTCCGGCTTCGTCCGGCGCAACGCAGCCCGCCCGTACGACGCCGTGCTCTACCAGGTGGGGGCATCACCCTTCCACGCCTACATGACGGCGGCGTTCGAGGCCCACCCGGGCATCGCCGTGCTCCACGACCTCATCTGGAGCAACGTCGTGTACACCGAGATCGTCCACGAGACGGGCGACGCCCCCCGGTTCCACCGCATGCTGGCCGACCTGCACGGCGCCCGGGCGGTCGAGGAGCTGCGCCGGCTCGCCTTCGAGGACCAGGACGCGGTCTGGGACTTCTTCGGGCGCTACCCGATGCTCGACCCGGTGGTGAACCCGAGCATCGCCCAGATCGTGCACTTCCCGGACGCCGCCCGGGAGCTGCTGGCTGCCTTCCCGGGCAGCCACCCCTGGGTGGTGCCGATGGGGGTGGCCGATCCCTATGCGGGCCAGCCGGACCTGGACCAGGCGGCGGCGCGCACCGCCCTCGGGATGGACCCGGAGCGCTTCGTCGCCTCCCTCGTCGGCCTGGTCCACCCGCTCAAACGGGTCGAGTCCTGCCTGTGGGCCATCGCCGCCCTGAAGGAGCAGGGCCGCCACCCCCTCCTGGTGGTCGCCGGCCCGTGTTACGACCAGGCCTACCTGGAGCGGCTCTCCCACCTCGGCTACACGCTGGGCCTGGGCGACACCCTGGAGTTCACCGGCCGGCTCCCCCGGGAGGACTTCGACCGGCACATGGTGGCCGCCGATGTGATCGTCAACCTGCGCGCCCCGGTCCACAAGCACATGTCGGCAGTGCTCATGCGCTCGGTCGCCGCCGGCAAGCCGGTGGTGCTCAGCGACCTCCCGGAGTGGCGCTTCCTGCCCGGGTCGTTCTGCTGGCGGGTCCCCGTGGCGGGCGAGGCCGAGGCGGTGGCCACCGCCCTCGGCGCCCTGGAGGACGACCCCGGGCGCCGCCGGGCCATGGGTGAGGCCGCCCGCGCCTGGTACCTGGCCGAGGGCACCGCCGAGCGGATGGCGGAGCGCTACCTCGGGGTGGTCGATGCCGTGATCGGCGGCCGGGGCCAGCCTCCCCCTGCCCACCGGGGCGCCCCCCAGACGGATCGATACAATTCGCCGGTGCCCGGACCGCTGACCCCCTCTTCCGCATGACCGTGTCGTTCGCCGAGCTGCCCGCCGTCCTGCGGGCCGCCGAGGACCGGGTCCGCGCCCTGCACGAGGAGCTCGCCCGGGGCGTCACGGCCGTCGACGAGGCGCTGGCCGCCATTGACCGGGACCGGGACGCCGCCGACGAGGCCCTCGACGCCGTCCCGGCCATCGGGCGCCGCCTGGCTGGCCGCCTGGCCGCCGCCGACGTGTCCGCCCCAGCCGTCCCCCTCGACGGTCCGGGCTGGGAGCCGGTGCCGGTGGCCGTGGGCGACGGCCTCGCCTTCACCGTGATGCTCGACACCGCCATGCACGACCCGGTGACCGCCGGGCTCGCCACCGGGCGGACCTCGGACGAGCCCCTCATTGCCCTGATGCTGGAGTTCGTGCAGCCGGGCGACTGGGTCATCGACCTCGGCGCCCACGTCGGCACCTTCTCGCTGGCCGCCGCCGCCCGGGGGTGCGGCGTCCTGGCCATCGAGGCGTCCCCCGCCAACGCCGCCCTGCTGCGGGCCAGCGCCGCCCGCAATGGGTTCCACGACCTCCGGGTCATCCACTGCGCCGCCACCGACACCGCCGGCCCCCTCTCCTTCGAGGCCAACGGCCCGTGGGGGCACATGACCTGGGGCGGCGAAGGGGAGACCCACACCGTCACGGTGCCCGGGGTGCCCATCGACCAGCTGCTGGGCGCCTTCGCCTCCCCCCCGCCCGCCTTCATCAAGATGGACGTCGAGGGCGCCGAGCTGAAGGCGATCGCCGGCATGCGGGCGCTGCTGTCCGGGCCGGGCGCCCCGCCGGTGCTCTTCGAGTCCAACGGCCACGCCCTGGCCCTCGCCGGGGCCACGCCCAACGAGCTGCAGGCCTGCTTCGAGGAGCTGGGCTACGCCACCTACCTGATCGAGGGCCGCCGCCTCACCCGGCTCTCCCCGGACGAGGTCCAGGTGGTCACCGTCGCCGACTGCCTGGCGATGAAGCGCCGGCCCGCCGGTCTCGACGCCTGGGAGGTCCGCATCCAGTCCACCGAGGAGGATGCCCTGCTGCGCATCACCGCCGAGGCCGCCCACCCCAACCCGGACTGCCGGGCGTACGCCGCCCGGGCGCTGGAGGGGCTGGACCCCGAGCTCCTGTCCCACCCGCTGGTGACCGGGGCGCTGGCCGACCTCCGGGCAGATGCCGACCCCGTCGTGGTGGCGGCAGCCGCCTGGTCGCACCCCGGCGAGGGGGCGCAGCCGTGACCATGGTCTCCTACGCCCAGAACGGTGAGGACGTCCTCCTGGACCGCTGCTTCCCCCGGGGCAAGGCCGGCTTCTACATCGACGTCGGCGCCAGCGACCCGTCGGTGGCGTCGGTCACCCGCCACTTCTACGACCTGGGCTGGCACGGCATCAACGTCGAGCCCACCACCGGCTCGTTCGAGCGGCTGCAGGCCGAGCGCCGCCGGGACATCAACCTCAACGTGGCGGCCTCCGACCGCAGCGGCGAGCTCACGTTCCACGAGTTCCCCGGCTACGACTCCGGCGTGTCCACCGCCTCCGAGGTCAACTACACCCGCCACCGGGACGCCGGCCTCACAGCCACGGAGCGCACCGTCGCCGCCCTGACGCTGGCGGAGATCTGCGAGCGCCACGTACCGGGCCCGATCGACTTCCTGTCCGTGGACGTCGAGGGCCACGAGGAGAAGGTGCTGGCGGGCGCCGACTTCACCCGTTGGCGCCCCCGGGTGGTCCTGGTGGAGGCTACCGAGCCGACCACCCTGGAGGAGGGCATCGACCCGCCCCGGCTGCTGCAGCCCAGCCACGAGTCCTGGGAGCCGATCCTGCTGGAGGCGGGCTACCTGTTCGCCGCCTTCGACGGCATCAACCGCTTCTATGTCCGCAAGGAGGACGCCGACCTCGCGCCGGTCCTGGCGGTGCCGGTGAACTTCCTGGACGGCTACCTCACCTACGCCCACTTCAAGTTGCAGAAGGACCTGGAGATGCTGCGCAGCGAGCAGTACGCCGACTGGGTGGCCAACCAGACCCTGCGGGCCGAGTACCAGTCCCTCTCCGGCGAGCTGGCCGTGCTCCGGGCGGCGTACGAGAAGGTGGAGCGGGCTCTCACCACCATGCGGGCGGCCTACGAGCACCTCCGGGGCGAGGTGGCGCAGGCGGAACGCGTCGCGGGCGACGCGCTCGGCGCGGTCGCCGACGCCCGGGCGCAGGTGGAGCACGTCAGCCCCCTGGCCCTAGCCGTCGCCCGCCGGCTGACTGCCGCCTCCAGCCGCTACCCTGGCGCCGCCCGGCCGCTGAAGCAGGCGCTGCGGGCCGGCCGCGACCTGAAGCGTTCCATCGACGGCAGCAAGGGGGGACCCCGATGATCGATCTGCCGGCACGCCAGGACGACCCCAGGCTCCAGGGCTGGTACCACACCATCGAGCTCGGCAACGGGCTGGTGTCCGACGGGTTCTTCGACCACCGCCCGGTGGTGCACCGCTACGGCATCCCCGAGTCCCTGCGGGGCAAGGAGGTGCTGGACGTCGGCACGGGCGACGGCTTCTTCGCCTTCGAGATGGAGCGCCGGGGCGCCGCCCGGGTGACCGCCATCGACGTCGCCCGCATGAAGGACTGCGACTGGGTTCCCAATATGCGCTACCGGCTGGCCGACGCCGCCATGGGCGACCCGTGGCCCCGGCACTTCCGCCTGGCCCACGCCATGCGCCGCTCCCGGGTGGACTACAAGCCGTGCAACGTGTACGACCTGTCGCCCTACACCGTCGGCATGTTCGACATCGTGTTCTGCGGCTCGCTGTTGCTGCACCTGCAGAACCCGTTGGCCGCCCTGATCGCCATCCGGTCGGTCACCCGGGAGTACGCCATCATCGAGACCGCCATCGAGCCGGAGTGGGACGAGAAGTACCCCTCCCGGCCGGTGCTGTCGTTCGGCTACCAGAAGGACGAGGTGGTGCCGGGCGAGAACAACGCCTTCTGGGTGATGAGCTCCTGCACCCTCGAGAAGATGATCCGCTACGCCGGCTTCGCCGAGGTGGAGCGCCAGGGCACCTTCATGCTGCCGCCCCACACCGACGTCACGGCGTGCTCGATGATCGCCAAGCCGCCGCCGGCCTGGGGCTGACGGCCCGCCGGGTACGGCGCAGGAGCAGGAACAGGGTCAGCACCAGCACCGGCAACACGGTGCAGTGGTAGGCGATGTCGATGGCCGGCCCGCCCGAGATCGTGATGGTCACCCCGACCAGGAATCCGGCGATGGCGAAGCCGACGGCGGCCACCACGCCCGCCCACGACCTGGCGGGCGCCCGCCAGCCCGCCCCGGCGCCCACGGCGAGCACGGCGCCGATGACCGCCTCGGCGATCCCCGCGGCACTCGGCCGGTAGGGCGGCGTCCCGCCCCCCACGACCCCGCTCAGGTGCAGGGTGGACATCACCGCCAGGGACGCGGCCTCGGCGGCCATGAGGATGGCTGCGGAGCGGGGGACGCGGCGCTCGTTCATGGAGCCATTGTCGGGCCGGCGGAGCGGCGCGTCGTCGTCCTGCGGGCCCCATTGCCCCTACATCTCTGGGCGTAGGCGCGGCCGGGGTGCTCGGCCCAGCGCCGGACCTCGGGCATTCCGGCTTTGGAGAGTCTGTGAGTGCTGGAGGTAGCTATACAGGCCGTCGCAGAATCACGCGCCATAGAGCGGGCTTCACCCCTCGATGGGTCACATCCGGAGGCTCCTAGGCCGCCACAAGGACATCCCGCCGGAGGATGTTTCTGCGCCCGGTCCCGTGCAAGACGCGCCTGAGCGAGCGGAGAGCGCCGGAGGTGGCCGGGGAACCTGCCTTCCCGTGCCGCATCCGTGGCGAGTGCTTCTTGCCATACAGCTTCAGCAGGTTGTTGCACATGGCCAGCAGGATCCACTCGTCGTTGGCGCCCTGCTCGCCCATGCGCAAGAACTGTCGGTAATGGCGATTCCATTTGATCTGGCCGAAGACCGGCTCGACGATGTACTGGCGCTGGGCGTAGGCCGCCACCCCCTCCTCGGTGAGCAGGCGGTGCGTCATGGCGTCGATCGGCGAGCAGCCCTCGGGCGGGTCCCCCACCCGGTAGCCCTCCTCGGCCTGCTGGTGGCGCAGCTTGTAGGCCTTGGACGTGGCGATCATCCGGGGAGGGCCGGCGGCGGTCAGGTTGGCGGTGCTCAGGTAGCCGGCGTCGGCCAGCACCAGGTCGAACGAGTCGGTGATGCCCGCCAGCTCCAAGTTGGCGAGGCCGAGGACCACCATCGGCTGGTAGGAGCCGGTGTCGGCGGCGCAGGTGGTGACCTGGGCGCCCACGATGATCTGGTCCGAGCTCACCAACGCCTGGGCGTTGAAGGCCTGGAGGTAGCGGCCGGCCTGGTCCACCATGATGGCGCTGGCGGGGTCGGTGGTGTTGATCTTCTCCTCGGCCGCCCGGGCGGCGTCCTGGGCGGCCGCCTCGGCCAGCTGGGCCTGTGCGGCGGCCACCCCCCGGTCCAGGTTTGGGTGGCGTCCTCCCGGCTTGCGGCCCTGGGCTGCCGCCTCCGCCTCCACCGCCTGGCGGCGGGCCTTGACCGCCTCGGCCTGTTCTTTGGCGACCTCCAGGTCGGCTTCGGCCTCCGGCAGGGTGGGCTGGTCGCGGGTGGTCAGCCGAGGATCGACCCGGGGTGCCCGCCGGGCGGTCTCCCGTCGGCGCTCGGTGCGCTCCGCCAGACCCTGGCGTTCGGCGTCCAGGGCGTCGGCGTGGCGCTGGTTGACCAGCTCCAGCGCGGCGTTCAGGTGGGCCTCCCGGGACCCGGGCTCGATCAGGTGCTCGGGCAGCTCGTCGCCCCGGGACTGGCCGAGGCGCTGGTCGTCCTCGGCGTCGGCCAGCTCACCCTGGCTGACCAGCTCGGCAGCCTTCTTGGTGGCCTCGGCCTTCAACTCGGCCAACTCCTTAGCGATCTGTTTTTTGGTGCGGTTGGCCCTGAGCGAGGCGCGGGCACGGATCTTGGTGCCATCCAGGGCGACTGTGCCCGCGATCGTCAGCCCGGCGGCTTGGCACAGCATCAGGATGTCGCTGAACAGCGCCCGGATCTGGGGAGCCTGCTCGGCGCGGAAGCGGGCGATCGTGGCGTGGTCGGGCACCTGGTTGGCGGCGATCACCCGGAAGGCGACGTCGACCTTGCAGGCTGCCTCGATCGCCCGGGAGGAGTACACCCCGGTGCAGTAGGCGTAGAACAGCAAGGTGAGCAGCATCTCGGGGTCATAGGCGGCCCGGCCGGGACCCCAGTTGGGGTGGCGGCCGTGCAGCTTCCAGGTCTTTTGCTTGAGCTTGTCGACGACGCTGAGCACGAACCAGGCGAGGTGGTCCGGGGGCAGCCAGTCGAGCAGGCTGGGCGGCATGAGGAACGGGGTCATGCGATCCGTGGAGACATAGTGTTTGGCCATGCCCCCATTCGCGCACACTTCCGGGGGAAGGTGTTGGATTTCGCGATTGCTAGTTTGAGGCCTCGATTTTGCGACACCCTGATAGGTGGCTCAGCGTCACAGGAAACTCCACTAGTGGCCCTGGCATCCATCTCCAAGCGCCGCGCCAGTGACGCCGGGCGCCCGTCGCAGGGTGAAGAGGGTTCGGCTGGGTGGAGGGTGGAGGGAAGGCCCGGCCTTAACGGGGCGGGGGGTCCTCCCAGTCGTAGTGGGCGGGGCCGAGCTCGAAGGTCTCGGTTTGCTCCTCGTAGAGCCAGGCGTCCTCCGCTGGCGGCCCCGTGCTGGGGGACCGGGTGTCGGGGGGTGGCTTGGCCGCCTCCTCGATCACGCCCCGGGGCACCCCCGAGAAGCGGCCGTCCCTGCCGTAGAGCCCACAGATGACATCGACCAGGTTCATCGACCCCCCGAGGTAGCGGCACAGGGTGTCGGTGGGCTCCACCGGGAAGCCGAGCTGGGCGGTGTAGGTGACCTCGGGGCGCTCCTCGGCGCCCACCTCCGAGCCATCGGGCCGCAGGAAGCAGAACTGCCCCGGGGCGGCCACCACGATGCGGTAGCCCCCCTCGTGCACCAAGACGTGGTGCGCCCAGCACAGCTGACACAGGTTGGCCAACGAGGTCTCCCCGCCCTTAGCCCAGTGCACGATGTGGTGGCCCTCGACATGGCGGGTGTGGCCACAGCCGGGGAACACGCAGCCCTGGTCCCGGGAGCCCAGGGCGGTGCGCAGGGGGGTGGGCAGGCACCGGCTGCGCCGCCCCACCGACAACGGCTGGCCGTCGGCGTCCTCGACGAGCGTGACCACGGTGGCGTCGCAGGTGATGCGCCGGGCGGACTCCGGGGCCAGGGGGGCCTCGGCCCCCGCCAGCTCGCAGCGGGCGTCTGGCCCGGGCTGGTGGCCGGAGAGCAGGGCGGCGTCGACGTGGACCACCACCTCGGCGCGGGCCGCCCCCGGGCGGGCGGAGCACTCCCGGTCCCGCACCGCCTCACAGATCGCCACCAGGGCGTCGGCCTGGCGGGCCTCCCAGGGCCGGCGTGCGGTCTCGGTCGGGGAGTCGCGCACCTCGAGCTGTTGCGCCTCGGCCTTGAGCTCGGCGGCCACCTGGTTGAGGGCCGCCTCGATCACCAGCCCGGCCTCCGGGGAGAAGGTGCCCGAGAGGTGGAAGAAGCCCTCGTCGTCGAAGCAGTACGACAGCCCCCGGGCCTCCCGCCCGGCCAGGGCGGCCTCGTTCCGGGCCGCCTCGCCATGGGCCGCCAGCAGCCAGCGGTAGCGGCGCAGCGCCCGCTCCAGCATCGGGCCGGTGGCCGCCCGGGCCAGGGCGATGAGCTCGTCTTCGATCTCGGGGGTGGCCACCCGGAGCAGGGCACCCACCTGGCTCCAGCACAGCTTGCCCGCCGAGAACGCCTGCCGGATCCTGGTGCACTCCTGCAGCCTGCGGGCCAGGGCGACCATCTCGCGTGCCGCCCGGGAGCCCATGCCCGCCCGGTAGCCCAGGAACGAGGCCATGGCCGGGGTGCCCTCCCAGCCCCGGGCGGTCTCGTAGGCCGCGACCCAGCACAGCGCCTGGCACTGGGCGGCTGCCACCTGGCCGAGCAGGGAGACCACCGCGTCCCCCAGGGCCTCGGTGCCGAAGTCCTCGGGCGGGAACAGATCCGTGGTCGGTTGCTCGAACATGTGTTCTATGATACCCGGCAGTGCAGAAGAATGCAAGCGATGGGCAACGGATCTTGAAGATTTTCTTACGGTAGCTCGCTCGATCCCGCTGACAGCAGCGGTTCCGCGTCGCCGTTGCCCACTTCGTGGAAGATCTGGGGCCGGGCTGGCCCTTCCGGCCGGGCCTCAGGGTGAAGGGTATAGAAGGTGGAGGGAACCGGCGACATCATGGACCTTCCCCCCAGATGGGCGGGCCAGCTGGCAGTTCGGGCCCGGCGTCACGCCGGCGAGGCTCAGGTCGTGCGGCGCCCGATCCGCACCCACGACGTCTCCCGCTCCCGGGAGCGACGGCCTGACCCGCCGTCATCCTGCGTCTTCGCCGGCCGTTTCCTCCCCCGCCCGCGCTGCCGCCCGCAACTGGTCCTCGGACCAGGTCAGGCGGCCGCTGCGCAGATCGTCGACGACGCCCTCGACCCAGCGCAGCTCGGTCCCGGTCACCGCCCACTGGTACTCGGAGTCCAGCAGGGCGACCCGGGGCACGCCGACGGCGCCTCGCAGGCCCTCGGTCTGGCGGTCGAGCTCGGCCTGCAGGTCAGCTCGGCGGCACTCGAGCTGGGCCAGGGCATCGTCCGGCCCGAGCAGCATCACGAAGGACATCCCGGCCGGGAACTCGGGGAAGTCGGGAGCCGGGGAGGCGACCATCGCCCGGACCCATTCCACGACCACCCGTCGCCCCTCGGCGGTGATCTCGTAGACCACCCGCTCCGGGCGCTGACCCTCCCGGAGCACCTCCCGGACGGCGATGAGGCCTTCCCGGTCGAGGCGCTCGATGACCTTGTAGAGCGTCGCCCGCTGCCCGACGTTCACCACGTCGCCCTTGCCCCACTGCTTGAGCAGTTGTTGCATGCGGTACGGGTGCAACGGCTCGTAGCAGAGGAGGGCCAGGGCGGCCATGGCCAGAGGGGAACGACGGTGCACGTCCGGACCCATAATAACTAGTCCATTAGTTGTAGATACACTAGTTGCCCCTCCAACAGGGGAGAAGAGATCATGGCAGATGCTCTGACCCCAGGGCTGATGCCCGCCGGTTCCTGCAACAACCCTGCCCGCACCCACTGACGCGTGTGAGGCACGGCACCGGTGGCCACATCGAGCTCCAGACGCGGTGGACACCGTGCGCGCAGACCGCGACGGCACGTGATCGTGCTCGATGCCGTGGTCATCGTCCCGGCCCCGGCTGACGACGGCCCGCTTGGCGCACGAGTCCGTACCCGACTCGTGGGCGAGCAGTTGGCTGCCCTGTGTTGATTGACCTCGAGGTCACCTCGGCTCTGCGAGGCCTGTGGCCGGCGGACCGTTGGCCCGCGGCTGGGCTCTCCGGCACACCCTGACGATCTACGACGCCCCCGGAGGGCTTTCAGGGACGCCTCTTTCAGGCGCTCGCCGGGGGCACCCCCGGCACCCCCCGCACCCGCAGGCCGAGCTCCTTCAGCTGCGCCTCCTCGACAGCATCCGGCGCCCCGGTCAGCAGGTCGGTGAACGACGACGTCTTCGGGAAGGCGATCACCTCCCGGATCGAGTCCTTCCCTGCCAGCATCGCCACCAGCCGGTCGATGCCGAAGGCGATCCCGCCGTGGGGGGGGGCGCCGTACTGGAACGCCCGCACGAACCAGCCGAAGCGCTGCTCGGCCCGCTCCTCGTCGATACCGATCAGCGAGAACACCCGGCGCTGCAGGTCCGGGCGATGGATACGCACGGAGCCGCCGCCCAGCTCCCACCCGTTCAGCACCAGGTCGTAGGCCCGGGCGCGCACCGCCCCGGGGTCGGACTCCAGGATTGCCTCGTCGTCGGGATGCGGGGCGGTGAAGGGGTGGTGGACCGGGTCCCAGCGGCGCTCGGTGTCGTTCCACTCCACCAGGGGCATGTCCACCACCCAGGTCAGCTGCCAGGAGGCAGGGTCGGTCGGGGCCAGGGCCGGCCGGAGCCCCAGCAGGTCCGCCACCGCCAGGCGCACCGCCCCGAGGGCCCGGTTGGCCACCGCCCGGCGGTCGGCCACCACCAGCACCAGGTCCCCATCGGTGGCCCCGGTGGCTGCGGCCAAAGAGTCCACCACCGCAGCGGACAGGAACTTGGCCAGCGGCGAGGTCACCCCGCCCTCGGCAGCGGCGTCGAACACCAGCCATGCCAGGCCCCCCGCCCCGTTGGCCTTGGCGACCGCGGTCAGGGCGTCGAGGTCCTTCCGGCCCCGCCCGGTCGCCGCCCATCCGGGCACGCAGACAGCCCGGGCCGCCCCCCCGGCGTCCAGGGCACGGCGGAACACTTGCACCTCGGAGGCGGCGAACACCGCTCCGACGTCCACCATCGCCAGGCCGAAGCGCAGGTCGGGCTTGTCGGTGCCGTAGCGGTCCATCGCCTCCTCGAAGCGGATCCGGGGCAGGGGCACCGGGATGTCGACGCCGTGGGCGGCCCGGAACACGGCCGCCACCATGCCCTCCGTAACCCCCAGCACCGACTCCTCGTCGGCGAAGGACATCTCGACGTCCAGCTGCGTGAACTCGGGCTGGCGGTCCGCCCGGGGATCCTCGTCCCGCAGGCACTTGACGATCTGGTAGTAGCGGTCCACGCCCGCCACCATCAGCAGCTGCTTGAAGAGCTGGGGCGACTGCGGCAGGGCGAAGAACGCCCCCGGCTCCAGCCGGGAGGGCACCAGGAAGTCCCGGGCGCCCTCGGGCGTGCTCTTGGTCAGCAAGGGGGTCTCGACCTCCAGGAAGCCCTCGGCGTCGTAGTGCTCCCGGATGGCCCGGACCACCGTCGAGCGCAGCCGGAGCAGGGCCTGCATCTCGGGCCGGCGCAGGTCCAGGTAGCGGTAGCGCAGGCGGGTGTCCTCCCCCGCCTCGGTGCGGTCCTCGATCTGGAAGGGCGGGACGGCCGCCTCGGCCAGCAACTCGATCGACGAGGCCGCCACCTCCACCTCCCCGGTGCCGATGTTCGGGTTCACGTTGGCGGGGGGCCGGGCCCGGACCTCGCCGGTGACCATCAGCACGAACTCCGGCCGCACCCGCTGCACGACGGTGTGCGCCTCCGGCGAGTCTTCGGGGTGCACCACCACCTGGACCAGGCCCTCCCGGTCCCGCAGGTCCAAGAACACCACCCCGCCGTGGTCCCGGCGGGCCTGCACCCAACCGGCGAGGCGCACCGAGCGGCCGGCATCCCCGGCACGCAGCAACCCGCACATGTCGCTGCGGTAGGGGCTGAGCCCGGGGCCGCGCCCGTCCAGAGCGCTCACGGCGCCGCGCTCGCCATCCGGCGGGCCAGGCGCTCCCGGGTGGACTCGAGGCCCTCGGGCAGCACCATGGTGTCGCCGAAGAGCGGCATGAAGTTGGTGTCGCCGCTCCAGCGGGGCACGGCGTGGATGTGGAGGTGGTCCGGGGCCCCCGCCCCTGCGGCCCGGCCGATGTTGATCCCGACGTTGCACCCGTCCGGGGTCATCTCCACCTTCAGGGCGGCCAGGGAGCGGATCAGCAGGTCCATCAGCGCCATGCGTTCCTCCACGGTGAGCAGTTCCAGGTCGCCGATGTGGCGGGTCGGCACCACCATGACGTGCCCGCTGTTGTACGGGTAGCGGTTCAGCACCACGAAGGCGGCCGGCTCCCGGGCGACCACCAGGCTGGCGGCATCATCGGTGGAGGCGGCTGCATCGCACAGGAAGCATCCCGTCCCAGCGGTGGGGCCCTCCTTGGGGGCGCTGACGTAGGCCAGGCGCCAGGGCCGGAAGAGGCGCTCCATCAATCGAGGACGCCCCGGCGGGCGACCTCGTCCACCAGGCCGGCGACGAAGCGGTCCAGGGGCACCCCGTCGGACTTCTCGCCGGTGCGAGCCCGCACCGAGACCGTCCCGGCCTCCATCTCCCGGTCGCCCAGCACCAGCATGTACGGCACCTTCATCCCCTGGGCTTTGCGCACCCGGTTGCCCAGCGTCTCCCCGGACTCGTCCACCTCAGCCCGAAGGCCGGCCGCGGCCAGAGCCGCAGCAACCTCGGTCGCGTACGGCCCATGCCGGTCGGCGATCGGGATGACCACGACCTGGATCGGCGCCAGCCAGGCGGGGAATGCGCCGGCGTAGTGCTCCACCAGGATGCCGAAGAACCGCTCCACCGAGCCGAACAACGCCCGGTGGATCATCCACGGGCGGACGCGCTCGTTGTCGGCGCTGACGTAGGACATGTCGAAGCGGGCGGGCATGTTGAAGTCCACCTGCAGGGTCGAGACCTGCCAGGCCCGGCCGATGGCGTCCCGGATGTCGACGTCGATCTTCGGCCCGTAGAAGGCGGCGTCCGCCTCGTTGATCACGTAGGGCACGCCCTCGGCCTCCAGGGCCTGGCGGAGCGCCGAGGTGGCCAGGTCCCAGCCCTCGTCGGTGCCCACGCTCTTGGCCGGGTCCCGGGTGGAGAGTTTGGCCTCGAAGGTGTCGAAGCCGAAGTCGCGCAGCATGCGCAGGACGAAGCCCAGCAGGCTGCGCAGCTCGTCCACCACCTGTTCCTCGGGCAGGAAGATGTGGGCGTCGTCCTGGGTGAAGCCCCGGGCACGCAGAAGCCCGTGCAGGACGCCGCTGCGCTCGAAGCGGTACACCGAGCCGAACTCGAAGATGCGCAGCGGCAGCTCCCGGTAGGAGCGCATGCGGCTCTTGTAGACCAGGATGTGGAACGGGCAGTTCATCGGCTTGACGTAGTACTTGGCGCCCTCCAGCTCCATGGGCGGGTACATGTTCTCGGCGTAGAAGCCGAGGTGGCCCGAGATCTCCCACAGCGTGGACCGGGCGACGTGGGGCGTGAAGGCGAACTCGTAGCCCGAGCGCTCGTGCACCTGGCGGGAGTACTCCTCCATGATCCGGCGGATCAGCGACCCTTTCGGGTGCCACACCGCCAGCCCGCCGCCCAGCTCGGAGGGGAAGGAGAACAGGTCCAGCTCCGTGCCCAGCCGCCGGTGGTCGCGGCGCTGCGCCTCCTCGAGGCGGTGCAGGTAGGCCTCGAGGTCGGCCTTGGTGAACCACGCCGTGCCGTAGATCCGCTGCAGCATCGGGCGGTGCTCGTCGCCCCGCCAGTAGGCGCCCGAGGTGCGCAGGAGCTTGAAGGCCGGGATGGCGCCGGTGGAGTCGACGTGCGGGCCGCGGCACAGGTCCAGGTAGCTCTGGCCCGGCTTGGCCTTGCTGGGGTTGCGGTACAGCGACACCCGCTCCCCTTCGACGCCCTGCTCGGAGGACTCGCCGATGCCCTGCAGGATCTCCACCTTGTAGGGCTGGTCCGAGAACAGCTCGATCGCCTCCGGGATCGAAACCTCCTCGCGCTCGAAGGGCTGGTCCTGGCGGATGATCCCCTGCATCTGCTTCTCGATGGCCGCCAGGTCCTCGGGCAGGAACGGCCGGCCGATGTCGAAGTCGTAGTAGAAGCCGTCCTCGATGGGCGGACCGATGGCGTAGTGGGCGTCCGGCCACAGGGCGAGCACCGCCTGGGCCATGACGTGGGCCGCCGAGTGGCGCAGCACCGCCAGCGCCTCCGGGTCGTGGTCGCGCTCCGCCGGGGGCGCCTGCTCGCTCATGGCTCGCAGACTACCAAGCAGCCTTCGGGCGCCCCCCGGCGGGTAGGGTGGGGGCATGCCCGCACCGGAGGAGGCCAGCCGCATCCCGGCGGACCAGATCGTCCGGGACTTCCTGCACGCCCAGAACCTGGAGCAGGTGGGCAAGGCGGAGGAGGCGGTGGGCCTCTACGAGGAGGCGGTCGCCGCCGGGTTCGACGCCGCCGGGCCCTACGACCGCCTGATCTTCATCTACCAGCAGCGCCGGGCGCACCGGGACGTCATCCGGGTGTGCGAGGCGTCGCTGCGGGCCGTGCGCACCTACGAGGCGAAGCGCACCTGGTACCGGGCGCAGATGGCCGAGGCCGAGAAGGCCCTCGGGGCGCCGCCGGCGCCGACCGCCCGGTAGCTGGAGGCCACGGCAGGCAGGACCCGCCGGCGTTCCGTGGGCAGGAAACCGGGGCGGCTAGGCCCGGCCCTCGTAGACGTCGACGAAGTGGCGGTACTTGCGTGCGATCAGCGCGGCGCCCGCTGAGCGGTCCATCGTCCCGCTCGCCACGCCCTTCACGGACTCGTTGAAGATCGACCGCCCGATGGCGAAGCCGAGGTAGCCCGGCACGCCGGCCCCGGCCCGCAACCAGGTCTCCACCTTGGCGTCGTCCGCCCCCCGGCCCAGCACCACGCAGCCCACGGTGTCCCGGCCGTCCCGGCGGACCAGTTCGGAGACCTGCCCGCAGGTCTCCCGGGACTCCAGGCCCTCGATCTTCCAGACGTCGGGGTCGATGCCGGCCTCCTGGATCTCCTCGATGATGCGCAGCATCAGCCCGGGGCGGACCTCGGTGTCGTAGCGGTTGGCGTCGCCGCCCACGGCGGCGAGTTGCGCAGGCGTCGCCGGCACCAGCAGCTCGAAGAGGAACCGCCGGCCGTGGTCGGCCAGCCAGTCGCCGAGGCGCTTGAGGCGGGCGAACTGGCGCTGGTTCATCTCGGGGTCCCACTCCGGGTTGGAGCGCACCAGCACCTTGGCGAAGGTGGGGTCGAACTCCTCGATGTGGTCCCCGAAGGCGTCGCCGTACTCGAAGTCGAACTCGTCCTGGCCGGTCTTCTCCACCGGCATGGCGAAGGGGAACCCGTCCGCCTTCGCCTTGCGGGCGACGTCGGCGCCGTACTGCTCGTCGGTGAGCACCCCGGCGGTCTCCACGGCGGCGCCGTCGGCGATGGCCTGCTGCAGGCCCTCGAAGATCAGCAGCTTGCCGTCGGCGATCCGCGCGGTGTCCTCAGCGGTCGGCGGCCCGGTTACGCCGAAGAGCTTCTGGAAGGACCCCCGGTGGTCGAAGGCCATGATGTAGATCGTGCGGTCGTAGCCGAGTGGCATCGCGGTCCAGCCCTCCTAGTCGTCTGCTCCGTCGTCGGTGTCCAGCCCGCTGTGGAGTTCGGCGTGCAGGGCGGCCAGGTCGGCCAGCTCCCCGGCGGTCCTGCCCGCCTCCACCTCGTGGGCACGGATGAGGTGCCCCACCATCTTCTCCTCGTCCGACAGGAGCAATACCCAGTCGCCGATCACCTCGCCCAGGCTCTCGACCCAGGCGGGCCGGTCATCCTCGGGCTGAGCCATCAGCTCCTCGAGGACGGGGTCGAGCATGCTGCGCGGGATCAGGCCCAGCACCCCCGCCACCGGGAACACATCGGAGACCACGAGGCGCCCGTCGCGTTCCTGCGCCAGGTGGAAGTCCCGGCCCCGGTACTGGCGGACCCAGCCCTCGAGCGCGTCGTCGTCCTCCAGGTCCCGCAGGCTCTCCACGACAAAGTCGAAGGTCTCCGCCCGGGACAGCGCGAGGTCCCAGTCGGCGATCAGGACGAAGGCTTCCAGCGCCTCCTCGAGCTCGGCCGTGACCGGGACATCGAGCTCGTCGCCCTCCCAGTCCTCGCCCTCGTCCTCGTCGTCCTCGAGATCCTCGTCCAACTCCTCTTCGAGGGTCTCGTCGTCATCGCCGTTGGCCATGGCCGGATCATACCGAGAAGGGCCGCAGCCCCAAACCGATGGGACCGCCTCAGCGCGCCGCGGCCTGTTCCTCCAGGAGCCCGGCGGCTTCCTCCCAGGCGGCCTCCAGGTCCTTCACCCGCTTGGCCCGGGCCTCGTAGTCGTCCACCAGGCCGGCGACATCGGCCCCGGAAGCGTAGACCGCGGGATCCGCCAGGCGGGCGGTCAGCTCGTTCAGCCGGGCCGATTCCGCCTCCAGCTGGGCCTCGATGCGGCTGACCGATTGCTGCAGGGCCCGGAGGGCTGACCGGGCCTGGGCCCCCGCCCGGCGCCGGTCGGCGGCGGCCTGGCCGTTCTCGGGCTTCGCGTTGGTCTGGGCCGAGGCCTTGCCGGCCCTGCCCGCCGGCGGGGCGCCCGCCTGGGCGTCACGCTGCGAGAGGTAGAAGTCATAGTCGCCGGCGTAGGAGGTGACCCGGCCCGCCCGCACCTCGACCACCCGGGTGGCGACGCTGCGAATCAGGTGGCGGTCGTGGGTGACCAGGACCAGTGCCCCCTGGTAGGCCAGCAGGGCCTGCTCCAGGACATCCCGGCTGGCGATGTCGAGGTGGTTGGTGGGCTCGTCGAGGACCAGCACGTTCAGCGGTGTCACCAGGAGCTTGGCGATCGCCAGCCGGGTGCGCTCGCCCCCGGACAGCACGCTGATCGGCTTGCGCAGATCCTCGGCGCTGAACCGGAAGCGGCCCAGCAGGTCGCCGGGCCGGATCGCCGCTCCGGCGGGGATGGCCGCGGCGATCTCATCCAGGACCCGGTTGGTCATAGTGAGGGTCTCATCCTGGTGCTGGGCGAAGTAGGCCAGCGCCACGTTGTGGCCCAGCGTGCGCTGCCCCTCCTGCGGAACCAGGACGCCGGCGAGCAGCTTCAGCATCGTGGTCTTGCCTGCCCCGTTGGGCCCCACCAGGGCGATCTTCTGGCCCCGCTCGACCGCGAGGTCCAGCCCGGCGTACAGCGGCGTCGCCCCGTAGCCGAACGACACGCCGTGCAGCTCGACCACCACCCGGCCGGCCCGGGGCGGCGTCGGGAAGGCGAGCCCCATCGCCCGGGGGCGCACCTCGGGCACCCGGGGACCCCCTTCGGCCCGGGCCCGCTCCTGGGCCTTGATGCGGCTCTGCACCTGGCGGGCCTTGGTCGCCTTGGCCCGGAAGCGGTCGATGAACTCCTGCGCCTCGGCATCCGAGCGTGCCCGGGCGCGCTCGGCGGCCTCGGCCTGCTCGGTCGCCAGCGCCCGCTGGGCCACGTAGGCCTCGTAGTCGCCCTTGTAGGCCACCAGCTTCCCGCCGTCGATCTCCACCACCCGGGTGGCGACCTGGTTGATGAACTCCCGGTCGTGCGACACCAGGAAGACGGCCCCGTGGTAGGTCCGGATGAAGCGCTCCAGCCACTCGACCGCTTCGATGTCGAGGTGGTTGGTGGGCTCGTCCAGCAACAGGAGATCCGGGGCGGCCAGGAGCAGCTTGGCGAGGGCGGCACGCATCAGCTGCCCACCGGACAGGGCGTCGGCCGGCATCGCCAGATCGGCCCCGGCGAACCCGACCCCGGCGAGGATCGAGCGGGCCTCGAACTCCACCGAATAGCCGTCCAGGCCGGTGAAGCGCTCGTGGAGCTCGGCGTGCTCGGCGATGAGCCGGTCGCGCTCGGGTCCCTCCTCGGAGCCGACCAGCTCCTCCTCCAGGACGGCCAGCCGGCGGCCGGTCTCGGTGACGTCGCCGGCGGCGGTCAGCACCTCGTCCAGCAGGCTGCGGCCGGGCAGCGGGTCGGCCTCCTGGCGGAGGTACCCGATCACCGCCCGCTTGATGACCTGGATCTCCCCCCGGTCCGGGGCCTGCTCGCCGGCCAGCATGTCGAAGAGCGTGGTCTTGCCCGATCCGTTCGGGCCCACCAGGGCCACCCGGTCCCGCGGCCCGACGTGCAGGGCGGCGCCGGTGAACAGGTCCCGGGGGCCGAACGCCTTCCACAGATTGGTCACCGTGATCATGGGGCCAGTGTAGGGGCGGGATAGCGCCCGACCTGCGGTAGCATCCCGGGCCGTGCCCGAGTGGACCCCCGAGATCGACGTCGACGCCGACCTGGCCCGGCGCCTGGTCGGCACCCAGTTCCCCGAGGTCGACACGACCTCGCTGGAGGCCTTCGGCGAGGGCTGGGACAACGTCCTGTGGCTGACCGGCGGCGGCACCCTGTTCCGCTTCCCGCGCCGGGAGATGGCGGCTCCGGGCGTGGCCCGGGAGCTCGCGGTCCTGCCGGTCCTGGCCGGGCGCCTGCCGCTGGCCGTCCCGGCAGTCGAGCGGGCAGGCAAGCCCGACGAGGCCGCCGGCTACCCCTGGCCCTTCTTCGGTGGCCCGCCGATCCCGGGCCGGGAGTCGGGCGAGGCGGCCCTGACCGACGACCAGCGAGCGGGCATCGCCCGGCCCCTCGGTGAGTTCCTCCACGCCCTCCACGCGCCGGCGACCGCCGAGGCGGTCCAAGCCGTCTATGACCTCCCCGTGGACCCGAACCGGCGGGCCGACATGGGCGAGCGCATCCGCCGCACCCGCATGGCCTGGGGCGACCTCCAGCGCCTGGGTCTCTGGTCGCCGAGCGGCGCCATCATCGACGTCATCGAAGGCGCCCGCATGCTGCGCTACCCAACCACCACAGCGGTGGTCCACGGCGACCTGCATTTCCGCCACCTGTTGATCGAGGGCGGGCGTCTCAGCGGGGTCATCGACTGGGGCGATACCTGCCTCGCCTGCCCCGCCATCGACCTGCCGCTCTACTGGAGCTTTTTCCCGCCCTCGGCACGCGCCGAGTTCCTGCAGGCCTACGGCCCGGTCAGCGACCAGGACCTGGTCCGGGCACGGGTCCTCGCCCTCTGGATGAACGCCGTCCTGGCCCTGTACGGGCACCAGACCGGCAAGGAGGCGGTCGTGCGGGAGGCCGTGGGGGGCCTGCGCCGCGCCAGCGTGGACTGAAGCGGGAGCTGAGGGCCCGATGTGGGCCGATTGTTCCCAGATTTAACCCATTCGCGCTGGTATCAAACGTCGCGCGCTGCCATCATTTAAGAGTGGCTGCTCGTTGGGCGCGGCGTGGCGCGGTAGAGGAGGGGTAATGGACCTGAGCAAGCTGACCAAAGGGGATCGCATAGTGGTCGCCGGCGCGATCCTGCTGGTGCTGGATCTGCTTCTGCTTCCCTGGCTGTCGTACAGCATTCCGGGGATCCTGACCGTCTCAGTCAAGGGCGTCGATGCGCCTGATTCCCTGCTGGGGGTACTGGCCCTGGTCATCGCTCTTGCGATGGGGGCCCAGATCGTTCTGGCTCGCATGAGCGAGGTGAAGCTGCCGGAAATCGGCATGCCGTGGGGCCAGGCACACTTCTTCGGAGGCGTGGCGACCCTTGTGCTTCTCGGGCTGAAGTTCATCCTCCACACCAGCCACCTCGCCATCGGTGCCTACCTGGGCCTGATCTTCGCCATTGTGCTCACGGTCGGGGCGGTCGCGGTGCGCAAGGAGTCGACGACTGCCGGCACCGCCGGCTAGGGCCTCTGGTTTTGGTTTCCTGCGAGCCCGGGCGCTAGGACACGGCCCGGGCTCGTGCGCGCCAGCCCCATGGCCACGAGGGCGGGGCTGACCGTCCAGGCTGGATGCGCCGGCTCGCACGAGACAGTTGGATGCGAAAGAAGGTCGGTCGGGGGGCACGTGAAGGTCGCCACATGCGTCCCCGACCACCACTGTGCGATGGTCCCCCCAACGCCGAGCACCAGGGCCACCACGCAGTAGCCGGCTACCCAGCGGTCCCCGGCTCCTTCCGGGCGCCCCACACGGTGAGGGCGGGCAGGACGACGCAGAGGGCCACGACGAACGAGGCATCGACTCGTTGTTATCGACGGGCGGGGCGAACAAAGCGAGTAGCCAAAAGGGACTAACCTGCACTGCTAGGCGTGAAAGCATCGGTTCAGGCTGGCGGAGACACGTTTGTGCATCGCTGACCGCTAATAAGGCGGTTATTCATGCACGAAAGCTGTCCACCGATGCACATACTGCCCTGACCGGGCCCTTACAGCGTCTCAGGACAGGCCGGGACCGGCCGATGTTCCCCCTGGAGCGGGCACAACACTTCTGAGTGGGCGCGACTGGGATCGAACCAGTGGCCTCTGCTGTGTGAGAGCAGCGCTCTCCCCCTGAGCTACGCGCCCCCAGGAGGTACCTCGTCCACGAAGTATAGGCGCCGGGCGGCCCCGTCAGCGGCGCCGGAGCGCAACCATCACCCCGTCCCGGGTCGGCACGATCGCCGAGTCGAAGTCGGGGTCGGCGGCGATCAGGTCGTTGTGCCGCCGGATGGCCACCGTGGACGCCTCGTCGTTGTCCCGGGCCACCTTGCCGGACCACAGGACGTTGTCGCAGATGTAGAGGCCCCCCACCCGGACCCGCTCCCGGGCCAGCGCCCAGGCGCCGGGGTAGCCCTCCTTGTCGATGTCGCAGTACACAATGTCGAACTCGCCGGGGATCTCCCGCAGGGCGACCATGGCGTCGCCCACCACGAAGCGGCAGCGGGGCCACACCCCTGCCCGGGTGAGGAACCCCTCCGCCTGGCGGGCGTTCTCGGGATCCGTGTCGGTCAGGGTCACCTCGCCGCCCTCCCCGACCGCCCGGGCGAACCAGTAGGCCGAGAACCCGAAGCCCGAGCCCATCTCGAACACCCGGCGGGCACCGATGGAGCGGGCGAGGAGCTCGACGGTGGAGCCCACGACCCGGCCCACGATCGGGAAGCCCCGCTGCTCGGCGAGCGCCTCCATGTCCTGCAGCACGGGCTCGTCGAACCGGTCGGTGAGCCGGCGCAGGTAGGCCGAGACGTCGGCGTCGATGAAATCCACGGGCCCCATCCTCTCACCCGAAAACCGAAGGAAGCCGGGGGAAGCCGGGGGACACCGGGGGTACCGTGGGAACCATGGCCGCCACCGACCAGCACGCCCTCGACACCGTCCGGGGCTGGATCGCCGGAGCGAGGTCGATCGTCGCCCTCACCGGTGCCGGCATCTCCACCGAGTCCGGGATCCCGGACTTCCGGGGGCCGTCCGGGGTGTGGACCCGGGACGCCAAGGCGGAGCGCCTGAGCCACATCGACGCCTACGTCTCCGATCCCGCCCTCCGGGTCGAGGTCTGGCGCCAGCGCATTGCCCACCCGGCGTGGAGCGCGGTGGCGAACCCGGGCCACCGGGCGTTGGTCGACCTGGAGCACTCGGGGCGGCTCTCGATGCTGGTGACCCAGAACATCGACGGCCTCCACCGCGACGCCGGCACGTCGCCCGGCCTCCTCATCGAGATCCACGGCACCATGCGGGACGTCATCTGCCTGGCATGCGGCGACCGGTTCCCCGCCCAGCAGGCCTTCGACCGGGTCCGGGCGGGCGAGGAGGACCCGCCCTGCCTGGGCTGCGGCGGCATCCTGAAGTCGGCCACCATCTCGTTCGGCCAGTCCCTCATCCCCGAGGACCTCGCCCGGGCCGAGCGGGCGGCCGCGGAGTGCGACCTCCTCCTCGCCATCGGCACATCGCTGCTGGTCTACCCGGTGGCGGGCCTGCCCCGCATCGCCCTGGAGCACGGCGCCCGACTGGTGATCGTCAACGGTGAGCCGACCCCCTATGACGGCGCCGCCCACGCCGTGGTCCGCCTGCCCATCGGCCAGGTGCTCCCCCGCCTCATCCCTCACGAACCGGGCCGGCTGCCCTCGTAGAAGGCCACGGCCGCCGCGCTCGCCACGTTCAGCGAGTCGACCCCGGCCGCGATCGGGATGCGGACTGCCGCATCGGCCGCCGAGAGGGCTGCCGCAGACAGGCCGGGGCCCTCGGTGCCCAGCAGGAACGCCACCCGGTCCCGGGCGCCCAGGCCCAGCGAGCGGATGTCTGCCGCCCCGGCACCCGGCGTGAGGGCGACAACGTAGAACCCCTCCGCCCGCAACCACCCGATGCCCCCCGGCCACGCCGCCAGCCGGGCGGAGGGCACCGAGAGGACGTGGCCGATCGAGACCCGGATGCAGCGGCGGTAGAAGGGGTCACAACATTCGGGCGACAGCAGCACGGCGTCCAGCCCGAAGGCGGCGGCGTTGCGAAAGATGCCGCCCAGGTTCTCGTGGTCGGTGACCGCCTCGGTGACCGCCACCCGCCGGGCGGAGGCCACCAGGGCCGCCGGGTCCACCGCCGGCCCCCGGAGGGCCGACGCCAGGACCCCCCGGTGGATGTTGAAGCCCGCCACCGCGTTCATGACCGCCTGGTTCGCCACGTAGACCGGGTGGGCGACGCCATCGAGCAGCGCCCCGAGAGCGGCCAGCCCCTTCGGGGTCACCAGCACCGAGCGCACGCCGAACCCGGACCCGAGCAGCCGGCGGACGACGAGCTCGCCCTCGGCGATGAAGATCCCCTGGCCGCCCGCCCCCGGCTCCTCGACCGCCCGGCGCAGGTCAGCATCCTTCAGGCCGATGTAGTCGGCCAACCGGGGATCCCCGGGGTCGTCGACCTCGACCGGGGCGCTCACCCGATATCGACCAGCACCTTGCCCACCGCCCCCGCCTCGACGGCCTCGTGCGCGGCGGCCATCTCCTCGAGCGGGAAGCGGATCACGGGCAGGCCGGCCGCCTCCCCCACCCGGAGAGCGCCGTCCGCCACGGCGCTCGCCACGGCGGCCACCGCCGCCTGCTTCACCGCCGGGGCCAATCCGTACACGAGCACGAACTGCCACCGGGCATTCAGCACCATCGAGGGCCGCACCGGGATCGCCGCCTCCGGGGTCCCGCCGCTGGCGTAGGAGGCCACGGTGCCCCCGGGAGCGAGCACCGCCATGTCCAGGGCGGCATTGGCGACGACGGCCACTTCGACCACCAGGTCCACGCCGCCCGGAGCCGCCGCCCGGATGGCCGACCCGGCGTCCTCGGTGCGGTAGTTCACCACGCAGTGCGCCCCGGCGGCGGCCGCCAGGACGCCCTTCTCGGGACTGCTGACGGTCGTGATCACGGTCGCCCCGGCCCAGCGGGCGAGCTCGATGGCGGCGTGGCCCACCGACCCGGCCCCACCGGCCACCAGGACCGTCCTGCCCGCCAGCGCCCCGGGGGCCAACTGGGCCGGGCCCTCCCCCGCCGTGAGGCAGCGGTGGGCGGTGATCGCCGGGGTGCCGAGGCTGGCGCCGAGCTCGAACGGGGCGCCCCCGGGCAGGGCGACGGCGTGGTCGGCGGGGAGGGCGACGAACTCCTGGCCGGTGCCCCCCGGGCGCTGGAACTGGGCTTCCCACAGCCAGACCCGCTCCCCCACCCGGCCCTCCGGGACACCCGGGCCCACCGCCTCGATCACGCCGGCGCCGTCCTGGTTCGGTACCACCTCGGGGAAGGGCGTCGGCTGATCGGGCGCGCTCCCCCGGCGCACCTTCCAGTCGGTCGGGTTGACGCCCGATACCGCCACCCGGACCAGCACCTCGCCCGGACCCGGGTCGGGTACGGGCCGCTCAGCCAGCTGCAGCACCTCCGGCCCCCCGGTGCGGGAATACACGATTGCCTTCATCTTGTCGCTCCTCCCTTATGCCAACAGAGCCATCGTCCCACGCAGGGCCGGAGTGCCAAGAGTTCAAGAGGTGTTCACGCTCCGTTCACACAAACGGGGCGTTGCGCTGCGCGGCACTGTGTAGGCTCGAGAGAGAACCGATGAACAGGACCGAGGGGCCGAGAGGCCGGAGAAGCCATTGAAGAGGGGACAGCCGGGTCCCGAGACCGCCGTGGACCGCCTGCTGGAGCGCCAGCGGTTGGCGCAGGCACTGGCCTACGTCCCGGCCGGGGTCCGCCTGCTCGACGTGGGGTGCGGCGACGGCGCCCTCCTGCGGGCCGCCGGATCCCGGATCGGATGGGGGGTGGGCATCGACCCCGCCCTCCCCGGCACCATCATCGGGCGCAACTACCGGTTGGTCCGGGGGGCGTTCCCCCAGCACCTCGACGACCGGGACCCCTTCGACGTCATCACCCTGCTGGCGCTCCTCGAGGAAGTACCCCGGGGCCAGCTCCCCGCCCTGGCCTCGGCCTGCGCCATGCACCTGCACCCGGGCGGGCGCCTCATCGTCACCACGCCCTCACCGGGGGTGGACGGGGTGGCCCGCCTGCTGGAGAGCGCCCACGTCATCTCGGGCCCGCCCCGGCGGCGCACCCTGCTCGATGCCGCCGAGATCCGGGACGTCTTCGCCGCCGCCGGGCTTTCCATCGAGGCCAGCCGGCACTTCGAGCTCGGCTACAACAACGTGCTGGTTTTCGCCCGGAACCGCCTGGCGCGGACCTTCATCCAGCTGCCCGACACCGCCCCCCGGCACCCGGTCCTCTCCGGCCGGGGCTGATCCCCCGGCGGCCCGCCGGCTGGTGTAGCGCTCGTACTGCATCCGGAACAGGGCGATCACGCCCTCGGCGTCCTCGGGGCGGCGCATCCAGCAGCTCACCCACCCGCTGTCGGGCAGCACATGGTGGGGCTCGGCCCGGCCTGCAGCGATCACCTCGTCGTGGATGCGGCGGGGGAAGGGCAGGTCCGCCAGGCGGTCGCCGTGCACGTGGCCCAACTCCCGGCGGCCGAGCCGGTACTCGATCCCGCCGAAGCGGTGCACGGTGGTCGCAACCCCCGGCCAGGATGCCACCGCCTCACGGATCAACTGGCCGGCGGATTTCGCAGACGTGGCCATGAACCACGGTACTCCGGGCCAAATTTTTAACTTGACCGCCGCGCCCGGCGTCCGGAGAATCAAGAGAAATCGGCGATTCCCGTGCCACTGGGGGCCCCCGCTTGTATCACCAAACGGACAACTCGCCAGCGATTCACGTACCACCGGCCCCCGATCCCGCCCGGGGGGCCGCCGCTATCCACACCGGCGCCTCGGCCGCCATGCTGGCCACCCGCGGCGCCAGCCCCGGGGTCGTCCCGGCCAAGATCCGGGCACCCAGGGCGGATGGCATGCGCCGGCTCCGGCTCGAGGAGGCCCTCGCCGCCGGGGCGTGGGACCGCACGCTGAGCCTGATAGCCGCCCCGGCGGGCGCGGGCAAGACGACGCTGCTGGCCCAGTGCGCCGCCGCGCTGGGCGCGCCGGCCGCCTGGTACCGGGTCGAGGAATCCGACGGCGACGCCCGCCTTGCGCTGGCCTACCTCGAGGCCACCCTGCGTGACGCCCTCCCCGGCCTGCCCGGCCTCCCGGGCGGGTGGGCGAGCGTGGAGGACGCCGTGCTCGCCCTGGAGGGGTCCCCCGCCACCCGGGTGGTCCTGGTGGTCGACGACCTCCACCTCCTCGAGGGGACACCGGCGGCCGGGGCCTTCGAGCAGTTGCTCGCCTACCGGCCCCCGTCGCTGGCCGTCCTGGCCGCCACCCGGCGCGTGCCGTCCCTGGCCCTGCTCACCCGCCTGCGCATCGCCGGCCAGCTCCTCTACCTGGGGGCCGAGGACCTCCGCTTCCGGAGCTGGGAGGTGGAGCGCCTGTTCGCCGAGCACTACCGCCAGCCCCTCCCGCCGGAGGAGGCGGGCGAGCTGGCCCGCCGGACCGAGGGCTGGGCCGCCGGGCTGCAGATGTTCCACCTGGGCACCAGCGGCAAGACCGCCACCGAACGGCGCCAGACCCTGGCCGCCCTCGCCACCCGGCGGCTGGCCCGCGAGTACCTCGCCCGCAACGTGCTGGACGACCTGCCGCCCGCGCTGCGCCAGTTCCTGGTCGGAAGCTGCGTCCTCAGCCGCATGTCCGGGCCGCTGTGCGACGCCCTGCTCGGCACCACCGGCAGCGAGCGCTGCCTGCAGGAGCTGGAGCGCCGCCAGGTGTTCACCTCCACACTCGACACCGGCGGCTACCGCTACCACGAAGCCCTCCGGGCGCACCTCGAAGGGGTGCTGCGGGAGGAGCTCGGCCCCGACCTCGCCCGGGACCGCTACCGCAAGGCGGGGACCGTCCTGGAGGCCGACGGGCTGGCGGTCGACGCCCTGCAGGCGTACTGCCGGGCAGAGGACTGGCCGTCGGTGGAGCGGCTGCTGGGCGCGGCGGGCGGCAGCCTGGCCATGGGGCGGGGCGACTGGATCAGCCTGCTCCCAGCGAACCTGCGCGCCCACGATCCCTGGGCACTGCTGGCCACCGCCCGCCGGCTGCGGGCGCACGGCCGCTGGACCGAGGCCCAGGCCACCTACCGCCTCGCCGAGGAGGGGTTCGGCTCCCAGGCCGGCCCGCAGACCGGCCTGGACAGCGCGGTGGAGGAGCGCCTCGCCCTGGGCTCCTGGATGGAGCCCGCCCCGCCTGCCCCCGACTGGAGCGGGGCTCTCCGCCGGGCGGTCGCCGGCGACCCCCTGGGCGCCCTGGCCGGCGGCATCGCCGGGGCGCGCGGGCTGCTGGCGGGGGGCCTGGCCAGCCTGCTGGCCGGGGACGTCGATGAGGCCCGGAGCCGGCTCGCCACCGTCCTCGGCGCCGAGGACGCCAGCCCCGAGCTGGCTGCCGGGGCCATGGTCGCCGAGGCGGCCGCCGCGGCCCTCGCCGGTCTCCCGGAGGCCAAGGAACTCGCCGAGCACGCCTCGGCCCGGGCCGAGGAGCTGCGGATCCCCTGGCTGGCCCGGGTCGGCCAGGCGGTCCTCGCCCTCACCGACCGCCCGGACGGGCGCTCCGAGGCAGCCGCGGCCCGCTTCTTCTGCCAGGAGCAGGGCGACGCCTGGGGCGCCAGCCTCGCCGGGCTGCTCGAGGGCCTCGGGGAGCTGCAGGCGGGCGGGACGCACGCCGGCGTGCTGGAACAGGCCGCCCACGGCTTCGCCGGGCTGCACGCCTACGTCCTCGAGGCCTGGTGCCTGTGCGCCCGGGCCGCGATGCTGGCCGCCGCCGCCGACCCGCAGGCCCGGGCAGCGGCCGATCACGCCGAGCGCCAGGCCCGCCGCGTGGGCCTGCGGGGACCGTGGGCGCTGGCCTACCTCGCCCTTGCCCGCATCGACGGGGCCTCGCTCGACGAGGTCGGCCGCTGGGCCGGGGCGCTCAGCCGGGACAGCGGGTTGGCCCTGCTGCGTGCCTTCGCAGCCCCCCGGGCAAGGACGGGCCCGGCTGACCCCCCGCCGCCCCCCGTGCGGGTGCAGTGCTTCGGCGGGTTCAGCCTCTCGGTGGGCGGCGCCGAGGCGGACCTCGCCCGGGTGAAGCCCCGACCCAGGAAGCTTCTGCACCTGCTGGCCCTGCACGCCGGCGCCCCCCTGCACCGTGAGGTCCTGATCGAAGCTCTGTGGCCGGGCGCCGATCCCCGCGTGGGTGCCCGGAACCTGCACGTGGCGGTCTCGGTCCTGCGCCAGTGCCTCCAGTCCGCCCCTGTGTCAGGGGCGGTGCGCATCGACCGGGACGGGGAGGACTACCGGCTGGTCCCGGCCGCGGCCTGGTCGGTCGATGTCGTCGAACTGGCCGACCTCGTGGGGCGCGCCCGGCGCCTCCAGGCAGGCGGCGAGCAGGCCGAGGCCGTCGGGACGCTGACCACCGCCCTCAGCATCTACCGGGGCGAGCTCTTCCCGGAGGACGGGCCGGACGACTGGGTGGTGCGGGCCCGGGAGCGCTTCCGGTCCCTGGCGGTCGAGTCCGCCTGCGAGCTGGCCGACCTCCTCCTGGCCGAGGGCGACGGGCTGGCCGCGGCCCGGGCATGCGAGCTGGGCCTGGACGCCGACCACACCCGGGATGACCTGTGGCGGGCCCTCGAGGAGGCCCACGAGTTGGCTGGCAACCACGCCGCCGCCCTGGCGGCGCACCGGCGCTACGAGAAGGTGCTGGCCGACCTGGGGATTTAGCGTCGGCGGTGCTGCCGACGCTCGCCGAGCCTAGCCGCCGATCTCCACGGTCGGGAGACCCAAAGCGATCGCCCCGCCGTGCGCGGTGGTGTCGCCCATCCGGGCGGCGGGCTTGCCGTTGATCAGGACCGTGACCGAGCCCTTCACGATCGTGTCGGGCGGCCCCACGCAGGTGCACATCATGCCCATCGTGGCCGCCGGGACGCCCCCGATCAACACCGGGGGGCCTGCCGGGGGCCCGGTCACCGGCCCGCCGACGTGCGGTATGGGCGGCGTTCCGGGCGTGACCATCGGGCAGGTGTGCATGTCGCCGATGCGGGCCGCCGGGGGCATGGCTCTCCTACTCCTTGGTGAAGAACTCCAGCTCACTGATGGCCACGGAGGTGCCACCGCTGGACGACGGGTAGACCGACTCGATGGTGATCGTCACCCCCCGGATGCCATGGCCGTGCTCCAGGGTCAGGAGCTGGGCGTCGGGCTGGTTCTTGAGCGTCAGGGTGTCCGACTGCCCGTTGCTGTAGCTGATGAGCACCGACTTCGGCCGCGGCTCGGCGACAAAGGTGGCGCCAATGCCGCTGAACACGTTCACCCGGTCCAGGTTGACCGGTTGCTGGGACGTGGAGGAAAAGAGGATGAACATCGAGACCCCCACCCCGAGCTTGGGGCTCGCCTGCGCCTGCCACCAGGTGTTGGTGTGACCGTCGATGGCCTGCGCCGCCAGGTGCGTGGGCACTGAGGAGGTCGACGAGGCGTTCAACGGCGTCACCAGGTTGTAGTGCGGCGACACCTTCTTGCGGATGCTGGAGGTGACGCTCTTCACCTTGTTCTCGACTGTCTTGCGGTACGGCCCGGCGGCGGCCACGATCCCGGCGACCACCGCCAGGGCGATTATGATCTTGATCACCTTGCCCACTGCCGAGGGCTTGGGGGCTGTCCGGCTCCCGTGGCCCTGGGCCGGCCGTTCGCCGGCGGCGAGCACCGCCTTCTTCCGCCCGAAGATGCGCTTCCACCAGGAGACCTTGGGTGTCGGGGCCACGACCGCCGCCTCCAGCGAGGTGCCACAGCGCCGGCAGAACCTGCGGTTGGGCGTATTGCCCTCACCGCACTGGCCGCAGATGAGGTCGCCCGGAGCGTAGGTGCGGGCCGGTGGCGGCGCCTCCGCAGGGGCGGGCCGGGCTTTGGCGGCCGCGGGCTTCACCGCCTCGGGCTGGGACACCTGGGGCTTCACCGCCGCGGGGGCCTGGGGCGGCATCGGTCCCCCGTACGGCGAGGGCGACGCGGCGTAGGGAGGCGCCGGTGCGCCGGGGGCCGGGGCTGGCGTGTCGGCTCGTGACGCGGCCGCGGGGGCCTGCGTCGCCGGAGCCGGTTCCCAGAGGGAACGCTGCGGCGGCGGAGGGCCCGGTGGTGCGGGAGGAGGTGGAGCTCCCCACAGAGGAGGTCCCGCGGGCGCGGCAGGCGGCGCGGGCGGGCCTGCTGCCGGTGCCGGGGTGGGTCGGGGGCCGGCCGGCGATGCCCCGGGCGGTGGTGGTGGGGGCGCCTTGGCCACGAGTGCCGCTGCTCGGCGGGCAGCCTCCTGGGCCTTGGCCGCCTGCTCGGCGGCGAGGCGGGCCTCCTCCTGCGCCCGGCGGGCCTCCTCTTCCGCCTGGGCCTTGGCGGCGGCCTCCGCTTCCGCGCGTCGGGCCTGCGCCTCCGCTTCCCGGCGGGCGGCCTCATGAGCCTGGGCGGCAGCTGCAGCCCGAGCCTCCTCCTCGAGCCGGGCGGCCTGCTCAGCCTGGCGCGCCTGTTCCGCCTCGGCAGCCTCCTCGGCCGGCGTTGGGGGTGGCGTGCCGTCCGGTCCAGCCGCCAGGCCAGCCCCGGGCGCCGAGCCGGCGTCGCCGGGCGACGGGGGCGACCCAAACGACGTGGCGGGCGCAGGCGGCGAGAGAGGCGCAGCAGGCGATACGGCGGGCTCCGACGGCGCCGGCCCAGCAGGCGGGCGGGTCCCCAGGACGCTCTGCATCCGTGGACGACGTGCCCTGCCGGTTTCCGGCGCCGGGGCGCCCGTCGATGCCGGGGCGTCAGCCGCTGCGGTCGACAGAGATTCGGCTTCGGCGCCTACCGGTCCTTCCGGACCGGCGGGTGCAGGGGCGTCGTCCGCCAAGGACCGGCGCCCGGGGCGAGCCGGCCCCAACGGAGCGTCGCTCAGGCTGTAGCGGCCGGACGCGAGCGGTTCTGCCCATGGTTCCACCCGGGCCCGGGCAGGCTCTCCCGCCGGCCCAGGCGGCTCCGCACTCGGCCCAGGAGGCGCTGCTCCCACCGGTCCGGGTGGCCGTTCGGCGGTCTTCTCACCCCGCGGGCCCGGTCTCGGCCCACCGGTCCCGGCCGCCTCGGCCGGGGGCTCCGGTGCCACGTCCGGACCCGGTTTCGGTCCCGGCTTGGACGCTTCCTCCGAGCGGGCCGCAGCCGCAGCCGCCTCAGCAGCCGCCTGCATTTGGGCCTGGGCGGCGTCGGCAGCTTGGGTGGCGTCGGCAGCTTGGGCGGCCTGCCGTCTCGCAGCTTCCTCGGCCTCAGCGGCGGCGTGGCGCCGGGCGGCTTCCTCAGCCTCGGCCCGTTGGTGCTCCTGCTCGGCGGCCACCCGGGCGGCCTCGGCCGCAGCCCGCCGGGCCTGCTCCTCGGCGGCGGCACGGCGGGCGGCTTCCTCGGCGGCTCGGCGGGCGGCCTCCTCGGCCTCCGCTGCCCGGCGGCGGGCTTCCTCGGCAGCTCGCTGGGCGGCGAGGCGCTGGCGCTCCTCCTCCCGTTGCCGGAGCTCGGTGGCCAGGTCGGGCGGCGGGGGGGGCGGGGTCAGCGGAGCCGGCGCCGGGGTGGGTGAAGGCACCGGAGCGGCCTCCGGGGGGAACGCCGGGGCGGCGGGTGCCTCGCGCTCCCCGGTGAATTCCAGGAAGGAGCCGCAGGAACCGCAGAACTCGTCGCCGTCCTCGTTGCGGTTCCCGCACTGCTTACAGATGATCAACCGGTGACCACCTCGATCTGGTGGGGGATGTGGGCGGGCTTTCCCGAGGAAACTACCGCTTCGAGCCGTTGGCGATCCACAACTCCTGCATCGGCCACCCGAACCCGCACCTTGAGGGACGGCTCGGCGGTGCCCGGGAGATCGCCGTTGGGCACCGGCGACCACGCGGCGGCCCCGCTCTCCTCCACCTCGACGTCGCCCCCGAAGACAAGGCGCACTAGCCCGACCAACCCCCGCACCGTCCCCCGCTGCGCGTAGAGCGCGGACGCCTCGCCCACCAGCGCCCGCCGCCGCTCCAGCGACCAGGTCTCGTCCAGCACCACCCCCACCCAGCCGGCCAACCATTCCAAAAAGTCCGGGGGAGCGACGGCGGGGCTCAGGTAGGCGTCGAGGTTGTCGAGGGCCAGGAACACCGGCGCCAGCACCTCATCCAGCCCGGCGGTGATGCGCTGGGTGAAGCTGTCCTCGTAGTAGATCGGCGGCAGCAGGAACCCCAGCGGCTGGGGGCTGGCCATACCCCGGACGGCGCCCCTCATGCCGGCTCGACCAGGACCTGGTGCCCGTAGGAGAACACCAGGGCATGGGGGTCGATCGCCAGGCGCTGCACGGCCTCGCCCCGCCGGCCGGTGATCGGATCCGCCGGGTAGAGGCGGGCCTCGTCCACCAGCTCGACACCCGGCAGGCGCTGCAGGACCGCGTAGACCTCACCCGCGTGGATGGGGCGCCCGAACGGCCAGCCGGTCCCGTCGGGGCCGCCGCTGATCGGGTGGAAGTACCCGTAGAGGGCTTCGACCGCCGCCGCCCGCAGGCGGTCCACCGAGGCCGACCGGCGGGCCCGCAGCCGGGCCACCACGGTGATCCCCTGGTAGACCGGGGGCTCCACCACCAGGCGGGAGCCGATCACCCGGCGCTCGTCGAGGGCCCCCGCGACCCGGGCGAGCGTCTCGTCCGAGGGGACCAGCTGCTCGAACTCCAGGCGCCCGGCCTCCCGCTCGCTGGCCGCCGGCACCACCAGCACCCGGACGGCCCCGGGATCGGCGCCATTGCCCGCAGGCGCACACCGGACCCGGGCGACCTCGGGCGCCGCCTCGAGGGAGATCTGCTCGTAGTCCTCGGCGGTCACCGCCCGGTCCCGGGTCCGCAGGGTGAGGGGGCCCCGCAGTTTCGCCGACTCCAGGTCCTCGCCGTCCACCCCGCCCGAAGCGGGGCGCCGGTTCACCACCGAGCCCACGAAGGGGATCGTGGTGCGCAGCACCGAGATGGCACCCCGAGCGACGTTGCCCCGCCGGCCGCCGCCGGTGCGGTAGGAGCGCACCCGCAGGACGGCGCCGTCGCCCGGGGCGGCCCCGTACCGGCGCAGGGACCCGTCGGGCTCCCGGACGGCGGGGCCGAAGGCGATCTCGCCGCTGGCGGCGTCCAGCTGGAAGTGGCGGTCGTGCGGGCCGCTGTGGGCGAAGCCGTCCACCGGAGCCCACTCCTCCCACCCCTCGCCCTCGCTCACCTCGAGGATCACGGGGGCCTCCCCCGGGACCACCGGGGCGTTGCGCAGCGGGTAGCGCTGGCCGGCGCCCCCGGTGGCGGTGGCCACCACCTCGCCCTCGATGATCTCGGCGTTCACCGCCACCGTCGTCCCGCCGATGGTGGACGCCGCCACCCGGCTGATGAACGGCGGGGCGCTGTAGACCGGCTGGCCCTCCTCGGCGTCGGTGACCCGGCAGCGCAGCCAGCCCGCCCGTCGGCCGGCGATCTGGGAGGCCTGGTGGGAGGCGGGGACGTGCAGCACCACCTCGCCGTCCTTGTTCAGGCCCCCGGTGGTGTCCCGCTCGAGCTCGCAGACTGCCCAGCCCCGGCCATCCCATGCCTCCCAGGCAATCGGGGGGTTCCGGGGGTCGACACCGACGCCCTCGATCCGGCAGCCCAGCTCCAGGAGGACCGCACACGACGGCACCGGGTTGGACAGGCCGATCAGGAGGGCGTCGCCCGGCTTGGGGGGCGCATCGAAGCACGGGAAGCCATCCCCGATCTCCAGCCGGTCGGTCTGGTCGCCGGCCTGTGGGCCGAGGGCCGTGGCGACGCGAGACCGGGAGCACGGAACAATGGCGAGGTCCGAGAGCACCGTGAACGACACCGCCTCCTCGGTGGGCGTGCGCAGCGTCGATACCTCGGTCCCGGCGGGGACGTCGATGGTGACCTCCTGGGTGGCGGACAGCCAGAAGGTCACGTCCACCTTGGCGGCGGTGGGTGGGAACAGCCGGATCCCCATGAGGTCCAGGAACTTGATGTAGAGCCGGTCGGGCACCCGGTTCAGCCGGAACAGCAGCTGGTCGGTCATGAAGGCGAACGTCTCGATCAGCGTCACGCCCGGGTCGGAAACGTTGTGGTCGGTCCACTCCGGGCAGCGCTGCTGGACCAGGCGCTTGGCCTCGTCGACCAGGTCCTGGAACCGGCGATCATCCAGGTTCGGCGCCGGCAGCGTCATTCCCCGACCCCCGCTTCCGGCAGGGTCTCGCTCGGGATCACGTAGAAGGGGAACACCAGGTTGCGGGGGTCATTGGTGCCGCGGATCGAGTACTGCACGTCGATGTAGACCGTCGAGGCATCGGCCGGGTCGGTGGTCACCGCGATCCCTTCCACATCCACCCGGGGCTCCCAGCGCTCGATCGACCGGCGCACCTCGTAGGCGATCCGCCCGGCGGTGGACCCGGTGACGGCGGCGAAGACGAAGTCGTGGATGGCGCACCCGAACTCGGGGCGCATCGGCCGCTCGCCGTAGGCGGTCCCGATGATGAGCCGGATGGCCTCCTCGACCTCCTGTTCGCGCCCGACGAGGGCGATGCCCCCGCTGGCGCTGGTGCGCACCGGGAAGGCCCAGCCCTTGCCGACGAAGTCCTCGGTCACGTGCGCTCCCTCATCGTTGGCCCACCTCAGTTGATCTTGACGATGGCGCCCTGGACCTGGACCATGGCGCCGCCTTTGAGCTCGGCAGTGGCGTTGGCGTTGATGCTGATCGTGGCGCCCTGCACCGTGACCTGGGCGGTTCCGTTCGCCTTCAGCTGCACCCCCTTGATCTCGACGTTGCCGCCGCCGCCGTCGATCGACACCCCGCTGTCGGCCTTGATGCTCACCTGGCGGCCCTTGAGGTCCAGGTTGCCCGCTGCGGTGATCTTGATGTCGCCCGGGGCCCCCTTGCACTCGATCTCGATGGTCCCGTCGGCATTGATGGTCAGCTTCTGGTTGTTCTTCGACAGCTTCACGATGTACTTGCTGTCGCCGGTCTGCAGCAGGATCCCGTCGTCGGTCCCCTCCTTCTCGGTGAAGGAGAGGCGGTGGTGGGTGCGGCTGAAGAAGTCCCGGCGCTGGACCTTGCCCGAGGCATCGTCGATGGTCGGCACCGAGCCGGTCGGCGGCTTGTCGACGCCGTTGTAGAGCCCGGCCAGCACGTACGGCCGGCGGCTGTCGCCCTGCTCGAAGGCCACCAGCACCTCGTCGCCCACCTCGGGCACCAGCACGGCCCCGTACCCGTTGCCCGCCGAGATCTGGGCGACCCGCGCCCAGTCGCTTTCGTAGGTATCGTCCAGCCAGGGGAACTTCAGCTTGACCCGGCACTGGTTCTCCGGGTCCTTGGCATTGGTCACGATCGCCTGCACCACCCCGGGGATGGGTTTCCGGGACGCGGAACCGCTGCCCTTGCCCGCTGCCCCGCCGGAAGCGAGGCCCAGCAGCGTCGAGTTCTGCTTGCCGCTCACGGTGAAAAAGGTGGTGTAGCCGCCGTCGGGGTCATAGTGGTGGCGGGCGGAGGTCAGGCGGTACTTACCGTCGAACGGCTTGCCCACCTGCCCGAGGCTGACGGCCGCCCCCGCCTTCAGGTCGGTGTTGCCCAGGGCCACGCCGTCGAAGGTGGCGGAGGCGCTGCCGATGTCCTCGGCCCGGGCCGCGGCGGCGGCCTCGCACTCGGCCTGCGTGGCGAACGGGATGCTGGCGGCGAGGTGCGTCGGCGAGCCGAATTTGCCGCCCAGGTCCGCCGGGGTGACATCGAGATGGCTGGCGGAGCTCTTCGCCGGCGACGTCCCCACTATCTCCCGCTTCTGCTTGGGGTCCCAGCTCCGGACCTTGACCTCCGTGACCTGCTCGGCGGCGGAGACCGCGCAGCGGAAGCTCAGCAGGTTCTCCCCCAGGGTGAGCTGCAACGGGTTGGTGGAGGCAAGCGTGCCGGGGCCCGGAGCGCCCGACGCCGACTGCGGCTTGCGGAAGTCGAGCTTGCCCTTGGTGACCATCAGCTCGTAGCCCACCTCGGCCGACAGCCCACCGAGGAAGTCCCAGTCCGAGCAGTTGAACTGCGTGATCACGTCGTGCACGACCGATGTCGAGTCGACGGTCCCCAGCGACAGTCCATTGCGCTGGGCCACCTTGCCCGCCACGTCCGAGTAGCTCATGTTCTTGTAGGCCGCGGTGGTCCGCCCCCGGAACAAGCGGTGGGACGTGTCGAGTCCGCGGACCACCGAGAGCGTCCCCAGCGGGTCGTGCTCGGCCTCCAGGGCCGTGATCTCGGCGTCCTCGATCAGGACCGTTCCCGAGGGGCTGGCATCCGACACCACCTTGATGGTCACCTTGCCGCCGATCTGGATCCCGGACGAGGCCGCAAACACCACCCGGCCAGGGTCCCGGAAGGTGAGCACGAAGGCGTCCGGGAGGTTGAGGCTGGTCTCCACGTAGGCGGACACCAGCAGCTCCTCGAGCGACGCGCTGAGCGGGGAGCCTGCGAGGCTCACCGACAGCGAGTGGGTGGGGTTCATGCCGGCCCCGCTGCCGAGGAGATCGAGGGGATGAGCAGGTGGCGACCGGCGGCCACCCGGAGCGGGTCGTCGATCCCATTGGCCTCGGCCAGCGCCCGCCACAGCGTCGGGTCGCCGTACTCCTGGTAGGCGATGCCAGCCAGCGTGTCCCCCTCGAGGAACTGGCGGGTCGCCATCGCCGCCAGAGCCCCCGAGGTGGGGTTCTGCTTGCCCTGCTTGGTCGGCAGCTCGTGCAGGGTGAGGGAGCACACCGCCCGGATCGGCTTGCCGTTGGGGTGGAACAGCGTGTAGCGGGCGCTGACCTGCTGGATGTAGCCCACGAAGTACACCTTGTCCCAGCCGAAGCGCACCGCAGGGGGCACCGGCCGGTCCTTGCCCTGCGAGGCGGACGTCGGCGTGCAGGCATCGATGAGCTTCTGCACGTCCTTGGAGACGTCCCCGTCGGACTCCTCCGAGGCGTCGAGGAACATCTCCAGGCTCATGTGCGACGGGTTGGGCCCCATGTACTGCGCCGGCCCGGCGTTGCTGCTGCCGGCGACGTTGGTGGTCTGCCAGTTGGCGCTCTTGGCGATGGAGAACTCCTGGGGGTTGAACTGGAAGTGGATGGTGCCCGTGGTCGAGCCGGCGCTCACCTCGCCGGTCGAGGAGCTCTTGATCTCGGCCAGCTCCAGGTAGGCCATGGTGAAGCCCGAGGGCGGGGGTCCTATGGGCATGGCCTACGCCGCCTCGAGGGTGAAGCCGTTGTGGGCGATCTCGAGCGATTCCTCCGCCACCTTGGGCGACTCCGCCGAGAACGAGGGCCCGCTCCACTTCACCGGGATGACCCCGGTCAGGTGCCAGGTCACCAGGCGGTTGCCCTGCGGGGTGAGCGCCACGATCTCGGCCGAGGTGCGCTTGACCCCCTTCGCCAGCCCGGCCAGCCAGGAGGCCACCTTGATGCTCTCCGGGCCGATCGGGCGGGTGAAGCGCACGTTGGAGAAGGTGATGCGCACCGGCAGCTTCCAGACGTAGCCGTTGTTGCCCCCCTCGACCCGCTCCTCGGTGACGACGTCCATCGACAGCCCGTCGCAGGTGGTGAACTCGCCCAGGTCCACGCCGTCGATGCGCACGTGGAAGTAGAGGGCGACTGCTGGGTCGGTGTCGGTGGCGCCGGGCACGTCGGTCGGTTTCCTTTCAGGTGAGGTCGGTCAGGAGTCCCGCCCGCTCCCGGTCGTGCCAGAGCTCCCGGCGCAGGTAGGGCCGGAGGCGGGGGTAGAGGCGGCGGGCGAGCTCATCGATGTCGTCGGGCAGGGCTTTGTTCGGCTCCACCGGGGCCGTCTCGGGGCCGGCGGTGGCCGCAGATGCCGCCGGGCTGGTTGCCGGTGAACGTGGGGCCGGGGAGGTTCTGGGCGGGCTGGCCATGGGGGACGGGGTGCCGGTGGCGGTTTCTGTCGGCGCTCGCTGCACCATGCGGAACACCTGCTCCGCCGTGGGGCGGGTGGGAGCAGGAGATAGCCGCAGGATGGGGGCGGGAAGCGGGGAGCGGGACACCAGGGCATCCATGGAAGCCCTACCCCCCGGCGCCGACCGGGGCTGGGACGACGGGGCGGCCGGCGTTGCCGGGGCGGCCGGCGTTGCCGGGGCGGCCGGGCCGTGGCCGGGGAGAGATCGTTGCAGGGCGCGGACCCCGAGGAGCGGAGTCGGTGCCTCGGGCAGCCTGGGGGCCGCCCACGGGGTGGCGGTCGGCATCGGGAGGGCCGGCAGGTCGGCGCCGGTGGGGTCTGGGTGCGCGGGGCCCGGAGGCGGCGAATTGGGCAGAACCCCGGTGGCGTCGGCCTCACCTCGCCCCCGGAGGGCGGTGGCGATCGGGCGCTCGGGGAGCGGGGCGGTATGGCCGGCCGGGACCCGGTGCGCGGGGCCCGGAGGCGAACTGGACAACAAAAGCCGTGAGTTCTGAGGGTAATGGTGCGCGGAAACCTCGGGGCTGGGCGCGACGCCGGCGCTGGGCAGCGCCGTGGCGATCGGGCGCTCGGGCAGCGGGGCGATGTGCTCGACCGGGGATGGGGACCGCTCTGGGAGCGCCGGAAGGTTGACCAAGTGGGATTCGGTGGGTGAATGGGGCAACAAGACCGGTGGATGCTGCGCGTGACGCTGCGCGGAAACCTCAGGACGGGCCGGCGTTGCGGCAGCGCCTTCGTCCGTTGGGCGGGGCAAGGCGGTGGCGATGGGACGCTCCGCCAGCGATGAGATCTCCCAGCTGCGTGGCGCCGAAGGTTCGGCGAATGTGCCCGGCAGCCGAGAAGCACCCTCCTTGCTCAGTTCGAGCCCAGTCCCGGGCAGCTCGGCCGGCACGGGGGGGCTTTGGTGCTGGGAGTCTGCGGGCAGCGCGGTGGCGATCGGGCGCTCCGTGAGCGGCGCAACCCCGGTGGCCGGGACGGCCTGCGCCGGGTCCGTCTGCGCCGCGTCGGTCTGCGCCGGGAGGGCGGCCGCCGGCCCCCCGGGGACAACCGGGAGCGTCGGCTCCGGGATTCTGTGTACACCGGGGTGCTCCATATGGCGCTGCGTGTACACAGAATCCGGGGTTGGCGACAATCGCTGGGCGGTTCGCTCGGGAGCTGCGCCCCGGGCGGTCAGCGGCGGGGCAGGCGGCGACGCGGACGGGACACTCTCGGGCAGCCGGGCGGGGACGACCGCCCCGCGCATCGCCCCGGCGGGGTTTCCGGCGCCCTCGCTGAGCGGCGGAGCAGCCTCGGGCAACGAGGTCGAGATCGGTCGGTCGGCCAGCGGCGGTGCGGCGGGTGAGCTGACCGATGGATCGGGGCCTTCCGTGATCCGCTGCGGTGCCGGTTCCGGGGTCTGCGACGAGAGAGGTGCCGGCGGCCACGATGTAATGGGCACATCCTCCGGGATCCGGACGGCGGGTGCCTCGCCACGCTCCGCTGGAACGGTGCCGGCGCTCCCATCCGGCGGCAGGGGCGGTGCCACCTCGGGCAGCGCGGTCTCGATCGGTCGTTCGGCCAGGGGGGGTGTGACCAGCGCTCTGGTGGCCGCCGAAGAAGGAGCGTCGACGAGCTGCTGCACCGGCGCCTCCGGCTTGGACGCGAGGTCCGCCGGAGGAGCACCGGCCTTGCCCGGCAACGGTGCCCCCAGCCCGAGGCCCAGCTGGCGGATGGTCCGTCGCTTCACGGCCACCGGAGCGGTCCGGGCCACAGCCGCTGCTCCGGGTGCCACGACGGGCGAAGAGGGCGATGCCGGACCCGGTGCGGCCGGGGAGCGCGGCGGGGCTATAGGCGGACCCGAAGGATCCGAGGGCCCCGGCAACGGCGAGGCAATCGGCGGAGCCGCCGAGGCAGGGCTGCCCGCGGCGGCAGGGCCAGACGGAACGGCGGGGGGAGCCGAGCGGACCACCGGGGCCGCCGGGAGACGCTGGATCGGTGGCCCGGACGGGACGGGAGTGACCGGTCCGCCGTTCCGGGATGCGGCCGGCCGGGGGGCCGCGGCCGGAGGCACCGGCCGGGGCGGAAGCTGGTCGGGTGGCGACACCAGGTCCGCCGGCCCCTCGGCGGCGGGGGGCAACGTCTCGGCTCCTAGCGTCGGCGCCTCCATCGGCCGTCCTTGGGGTGCCATGGAGGGAACGGGCGGTTCGGCGACCGGTTCGACGGGCAGCCCAGCGACTGTCTGCGCCACCGGCCCCGCAGGGTCTGCAGAGGGAACACCGACCGGGGCAACGCGGGGCAAAGGGATGGTCGCGGCAGGGGCTGCCACCGACCGCGAGACGGACGGCATCTCCACCGCCGGGAGCTCCCGGGGCACCAGGCCTTTCGGGGCTGCCTGGAGGAGCGGCCGGATCGGCTTGGAAACTGGGACCGCGGGACTGGCCCCCCTCGGGGCCGCGCCGGCGGAGTCCCGCCCGCTGAGCTGGCCCGGATCCGGAACCGGGTCGATCTCCCGGGCCGGCGCGCCCGCCGACTGCTGCTGCACCTGAGGCTCCGCCCCGGTCTCGACTAGCGACCCCGGCACCACCGCATCCGATCCCAGCACCACAACCGGCCCCGGCACCGGCACCGGCGCCCCAACTGCCGGGGGAACGGGGGCAGCGGGCTCGCTCCACCGGATCGCCGGGGGGTCGGCCGCCCGGAACACGGTCCGCCAGGTCCGCTCCCGCCCAGGCCCTCCGGCCCGCCGCCGGGGAGCACGGGGAGCACGTTGGGCACGGGGAGCACGGGGGGCAAGGGGCGGGGAAGCTACCTGACGCTGCACGGGTGCCGGGGCCACCACAGAGGTCAGCCCGCTCACCAGGCCTGCCGGCGCTTCCTCCGACACCCCGTGCGCCAGCGGCGCCAGGAAGGGGTAGGGCGCCGTCTGGGCGGCAAGGCCGTCCTTGAAACTCTGGACCCCCACCACGGTGGGCATCGCACCGAGGACCGGCTCGAACCCGCGGGCGGCCCGCCACTCCCCGGCCTCGGGGCGCGCAGAGGCGGGCGGCGTCACCGGCGGGGCGACGGGAACCGACTCAGGCCGCGCACCCTGACCGGCACCGCGGCCAGCCCGGGCACCGAAACCGCCCCGCACCGGGGCTCACCTACCCCGGTCCTGTTCCTCGTTCAGCCGTCCGATCTCCTTCACGAAGCGCTGCCGGACGGGATGCTCGAGGTCCAGGATGTCGTCGAGGCTCCAGTGGAAGTGGTAGGCGACGTACGCGACCTCCCGGTAGAGCCGGTCTGGCGCGTACGTCACGATTCCCCCAGGCGACCACCGGCCACATCGACCGAGAAGTTGTGCTCGCAGGCCGGGCAGGTCACCGCGGCCCGGGTGTGGCCCTCTTCGTTGATCCGCCGGTAGAGGTCCTGGAGGAACGCCACGTCGGAGGCGAACATGTTCTCCAGCACCCCACCGTGGATGTCCTCCACCGTCCCCAGCCGGGTGATCACCCGGGCCAGCAGCACGATGGTCAGGTAGGCAGGGTTCTCCTTGACCCGGTCGTCGTGCAGCGGCAAGAGCTCGTCCCGGGCGGTCGCCAGGCGCATGGCGCCGTTGCGGTGCACCGTGCCCGACCGGTCGACATAGCCCCGGGGGAGCACGAAATCGAACTCGGTCTGGAGCTTGCGCGGCTCCTCCGCGCGCCCCGCCCCGCGCCCGGAACCCTCGGAGGGCGCGTCGTCCTCGCTCCTGCCCGCCTCCAGGACGGGCGCCAGTCCCCGGCGCATCAGGCGGGTGCGCAGCCTTCGTGGGCGATCGTGAGCTTCTCGGTGAGGATGCTGGTGTCACCGGCTTTCAACGTCCCCACCTCCAGCACCTTGGGCCAGCAGTTGGTCAGCTTGTAGCGCATGATCTCGGCACCCTGGTAGTCGTAGACAATCACCGAGCCGCCCTTCCGGGAGACGGGCATGTTGCCCTGGTGAGCGTCCTTGACCCAGTCCTGGAAGGTCTTGTCCGACGTCAGGCCCCGGGTGATGCTGATCTCGCCGATCTTCGGCCGGCCGGGGAGCTGCTTGTTGACGTACTTGCCGTCTTTGGTGTTGGCCTTGAGCTCGATGACGTCCTGCTCCATCTTCACGCCCGACAGCTCCTGGATCTGCTTGATCTGGATGCCGTCGAATTCGAACCCGAACGACCAGCCAACACTCGCATCCTCATCGGGCAGGGCCATAGGACCTGTACCCCCTTTCGTTCAGTAGCAGGCAGTAAGCAGGGACGGTTATTCGGTCAGCGATGCTCCGCCGGAGAACTGCGAGAGCCGGAAGACCACGAACTCAGCGGGCTTAACCGGGGCAACGCCGATCTCGCAGATCACCATCCCGGCGTCGATCGACTCCGCCGGGTTGGTCTCGTCGTCGCACTTCACGTAGTACGCCTGGTCGGGGTTCAGACCGAACAGGGCGCCCTTGCGCCACTCGTTCACCAGGAAGGTGGCGATGGTGCGGCGCATCTTGGCCCACAGCGCATAGTCGTTCGGCTCGAAAACGGCCCACTGGGTGCCGCCCAGGATGGACTCCTCCAGGTAGTTGAACAGCCGCCGGATGTTGAGGTACCGCCACGCCGGGTCGCTGGACAGGGTGCGGGCGCCCCACACCCGCGTGCCCCGGCCGGGGAAGTTGCGGATGCAGTTGATGCCGTGGGGGTTCAGGAGGTCGTGCTCGCTCTTGGTGATGTTCAACTCCAGGGTGATCGCCCCCCGGACCACCTCGTTGGCAGGTGCCTTGTGCACGCCCCGGGTGTCGTCGTTGCGCCCCCAGATGCCCGCCATGTGCCCGCTGGGCGGGACGAAGATGTTCTGCCCCGAGGCGGGGTCGAAGACCTTGATCCACGGCCAGTACAGGGCGGCGTACTTGGAGTCGTAGCCCGCCTTGTCCACCCGCCACTCCCGGATCTGCTGGGCGTTCAGCCCGGGCGGGGAGTCGAGGATGGCCACCCGGTCGCCCATCAACTCGCAGTGGGCGATCATCGCCAGCTGGACCGCCTTCAGCCCCTCCTGGTCGATCATGCCCTTCTGGTAGGCGGCCATGAGGTCGGGCACGCACACCATCGTGATCGGGTCGATGGCCTCCAGGCCCCCGAAGCCGGTCCGGTCCGACGCGTCGCCTACGTAGTCGTCCGGCGCCAGGCGGGCCGGGGCGGGCGGGCTGCCCCCGCCGGTCAGGCTCACGGTGGACTTGACGGGCTTGTCGAGCGCGGCGCCCGGCGTGGCCTCCTCGATGCGGATCACTTTGGAGACGGCGTTCACCATGGCCACCACGTTCTGGCGACCCTTCTTGGTGCTGGCCTTGTCGAACTCCTCGACCTGTTGGCCGTCGCGGCGGATGATGAGCTTGAACTGGTCCTCGGTGGCGCCCTCCCCGGGGTCGGCCACCTCGACCGAGATGTTGTTGCCCGCCGCCCCCGGCTCCAGCGCCCGGATGACGTAGCCGCCCAGCCGGGCGTCGGCCCCGCTGGCCAACTCGCCCCGCGGCCCGGAGCCGTTGCCGTCGCCGCCCACCCGGACGACGTAGCACGCTCCCCCGCCGTTGAGGAAGTACCCGTACACCGCGTGGGCGAGGTAGGTGCCCTCGACGAACTCGCCGAAGGTGTTCGTGAACTGGCCCCAGTTGGTGCAGAGCGTCGGCTCGTTCAAGGGGCCCTGGGCAGCAAGGCCGACGAACGCGGCCACCGCCGTCCCCACGCCTTCGATCGGCCGGGATCCGGAGTCCACCTCCTCGACATAGACGCCGGGGGACAGGTACTGGGGCATAGGGCCTCCTCCTCGCTACGAGGTCGATGTGCAGGATCTGGCGTCCAGCGTCCGCCTTTCGGGAGGCGGCAACAACGGCCAAGCGGACCGTTCTCGGGGAAGGCCTGGCTGCCCTCTTGGGTTGCCTGAAGAGGCAGACCCCTACTCGCTGCCCTCTTTCTCTTCCTCTTCTTCCTCCTGGCGCTGCACGGGAGCGCCCATGACTGCGTCGGCGGTGTCCTCCGCCTCCCGCTCGAAGCGGTCCGAGGGGTCGCTCACCCGGATCCCGCCGGCGGTCGGGGTGCCATCCACCGGGCCGGAGCGCTGCTGGACGACGTGGGTGAGCTCGTGGGCCAGCATCCGCTGCCCGGTCGGGGTCCCGGGCGAGTAGTGCGACCCACCGAAGACGATGTCATTGCCCACCGTGTACGCCTGCGCCTGCACCGCCCGGGCCGACTCGGCCGCCTTGCCGCCGGTGTGCACCCGGACGCCACTGAAGTCGTGCCCCAGCGACGTCTCCATGCGGGCGCGGACCCCGGCTTCGAGCGGCTGGCCGCCACCGGAGCCGACCACGTCCAGGACCGGCGACCGCTCCTCCTCCTGGGCGCCCAGAACCGAGGCGACGCTGGCATTGCCGGCTGTGCGCTGCAGGCCGAGGATGCCGGTGGGTTCCCCGGCGGCCTTCGCCGGCCGGGTGGGCTTGGCGGCGTGGGTCGGGTCGGCGTCGTAGGTGTGCATGGCTGGACTCCTTGCGCTAGGCGGTACGACAGCGGCAGGGCTGCCCCACTAGTCAACCGCCCAATCGGCCCGAGTGGCAATGGGCGGGCGGGTGGCTCTTCGGGCAGACCGGGCTGCCCGAACGGGCATTCAGGCCGGCGTGGCGATGAGGGGGTAGTAGGCCCCGAACTCGGCCGGGACGCACAGGCGGCCCAGCTTGCGGTACTCCCGCTCGGTGGCCCGGACCAGGTCGGCCATCTCCACCCCCCGCCCGGCCCCGGCGGCCAGGTAGGCGGCGGACAGGGCGATGTTGCGGATGTTGCCGCCCGATACGGCGAACGCCTTGGCCAGGAACCTGGTGTCCAGGTCGCCGGCGACCGGGAGCCCGGACGGCAGGTTGGCCTGCCACAGGCGCAGGCGGTCGTCCTCCTCGGGCATCGGGAAGTCGACGATGGCGTCCAGGCGCCGGGTGAAGGCGTCGTCCAGGTTGGAGCGCAGGTTCGTCGTCAGGATGGCCAGGCCCTCGAAGGTTTCCATGCGCTGCAGCAGGTAGGCCACCTCGACGTTGGCGTAGCGGTCGTGGGCGTCGCGCACCTCGGAGCGCTTGCCGAAGAGGGCGTCGGCCTCGTCGAAGAGCAGCACACCGTTGACCCGGTCCGCCTCGGCGAAGATCCGGTCGAGATTCTTCTCGGTCTCGCCGATGTACTTGTCCACCACGCTGGACAGGTCGATGACGTAGAGGTCGAGGCCCAGCTCGGCAGCCAGCACCTCGGCCGACAGGGTCTTGCCCACTCCGGAATCGCCTGCGAAGACCGCGGTGATGCCCCGCCCCCGGGACGATCTCGCCCCCATCCCCCAGGTGTCGAGGACCTGCTCCCGGTGGCCGGCGCGCATGGCCAGCTCGTGGAGCTGGGCCAGCACCACCGCCGGGAGCACCAGGTCGGTCCAGCCCACCTGCGGGCGGATGCGGCGGGCGAGGCGCTCCAGCCCGGCGGCGTTCTGCGCCCGGGCCCCCGCCTGGAGGTCGGCCGGGCTGAGCGGCCGTTCCTCGGCCACCGCCCGGTGGCGGGCGGCATCGGCGGCCCGGAAGACCTGCTCGGGCGATAGGCGGAACTGCCCGGCGATCGCCGCGGGATCCACCAACCCGGCGGCGCTGTCGAGAGCGGAGCGCCACAGGGCGATGCGCTCCCCGGCGCCGGGCGCCGGGGCATCCAGGAGCGCGGGCACCGCCCGGGTCCAGGCCGGGTCCCAGGCCGGGGTCCCGTGGAGCACCACCGGGCACCGGCACATTGCCAGCGCCCGGACCAGGGAGCGCACCCGCTCCCCCACCGCCTCCAGCGGCCCCACCACGAGCCCGCCGCCCAGCAACCGGGCCTCCCGGCCGGCCACCCCCGCCAGTTCGACGAGGTCGGCGGCGTCGGCCCGGTGCAGGTCCAGCACCACCGCGGCGCCGCCCCCTTCCTGCAGCGCAGCGGCCCCCAGCCCGGCAGCCGCCGACCCGGTGCCCTCCCGCAGGTAGACCAGCCGGGCCCCCGCCGCGAGGCACCGGCGCACCGGGGCGGGGTCTGCGGCCCCGATCACCGGGGTGGAGCGCAGGGCCTCCAGGAGCGGGTCGGGCGTCCCGTCGCCCAGGAGGAACCCGGTCACCCGGTCGGGCACCCGGAGGGGGCGGGTGAGGAACGGCCGGTCGGGCTCCTCGACCAGCAACAGCCCCCCCGACACCAGCGGTGCGGAGGGATGGAAGCGGCCCCGGCCGGCGCCGTCGGCCAGCTTGATCCCGCACAGCTCCAACGCCAGCCCGGTGCTGGCCCGCCGGCGGGAGACGTCGTCGTGCAGGTAGCCGTAGAGCTGCTCGAAGCGCGGGTCAAGGTCGGGGGCGAGTGCCACCAGCAGGAGCCCGAGGTCCAGGGCCACCAGCTCGAAGCAGGCCGCCAGCCGGGCGAAGGTACCCCCGGGCAGCACCGCCGGGCTCCCCGACCCCGCCTCGGGACCGACCCCCGGCCGGCCGCCGGCCAGGAGCACGTCAACGTGGGCATCGGACACGTAGAGCCCCCGGAACCGGTCCTCGGGCTCGGGATCGACGGCCCGCCGCCGGGCGACGGCCCGGGCCACCTGGTCGGCGAGCCCGGTGAGAAGCCCGGCGAGCTCGCCGCCCGGCTCCGGCTCAGCTGCCATTCGGCTGCACCCGGCGCACCCGGACCGTGCGGGTCTCCGGGTCCCCGGCGGCTTCCATCTGGTCCTCGGCCACCTTGCGGACGAGGGGCTCCGGCGGGGGGCTGCCCGGGAGCCGCGGGCCCCCCGGCTCCGGGGCCATCCCGGCCACCAGGATGCGCTCCTCCCGTACCGGTGGGCCGATGGGTCGCGTGCGACGGGTCTCGAAGGGGGCGGTGATGACCAGGTCGAGGGACGCTTTCAGCTCGCCCCCCATCGCCGACCACACGTCGGAGATGTTGCGGTCGGCGGGCAGCGGCAGGCCGACGGTCACCGTGAGCGGGCGGACCAGGTCGCCGGCCTCGCCGCGCAGGATGTCCACCGGCAGGGCGTCCAGCGGCAGGAAGCACGCCAGCATGGCGGAGAGCAGGCGGTGCTCGTCCTCCGGGCGCTGCGTCCAGGCCGTCACCAGGTAGGAGAGGCGGAACAGCCGGGGCGGCGGACGCCGCTCCACCACCATGCCCCGCTCGTTGCGGAGCTCCTCGTACTGCGCCCCCCGCCGGCTGACGTCCTCCCGGATGTCGTAGAGATACAGGTTGACCGTGGGGGCGTTGCGCCGGGCGGACCACTCCTTGGACGGGGCCTCGAAGGAGACCTCCACGTTGGCCCCGTTCAGCACGTCGCGGCGCACCAGGGCGCGGAGCGACTCGTCGATGTCGTGGATCATCCCGGACCACGGTAGAAGCCCGGGCCGCCCGGCGGCACCGGCGCCCGGCCAGACCTTCGGGTGCCTTCCGCTACCCGAAAGGGCAGCCAACCGGGCGGATCTCGGCGTGGCCGGGCGGAACCCCACCAGGGGCCTGCACGGCACGGTTACCATCGGGCGTCGTGAGCGCGACGGGCATGAGGGCATGAGGGCACGCTGGGCCGGGAATCCGAGTGCCTACAATCGCGGGTCATGAGCGCGGCGGCGAGAGCGGTCACACGGCCGGGCGCGCTCGCCTGCACCCTGGCGTTGATCGCCGGCCTCCTGGGCGTCGCCGTGACCGTCCTGCGGCCCCGGCCCGCAGCAGCCGCGCCGGGCGGGGACCCGATCGCCTACGCCGTCACGTGGGTGGGATTCACCCAGTCGACCTCGACGGTCCACGCCATCGACACCGTGACCCAGAAGCAGGTGGGCTCGGTCGTGGTGGGCGGGGTCGCCGGCGGCATCGCCATCACGCCGGACGCCAAGCTGGCCCTGGTCCCGGCGGGCCCCTTCGCCCTCACCGCCGCCTTCCGCCCGCCCGGGGCCCTGGCCTCGGGCGGCACGCTGAACGCCATCAGCACGGCGACCAACAAGGTGGTCGCCTCGGCCCCGATAGGAGCCAACCCGGTTGACATCGCGGTCGGCCCGGACGGGACGGCGTACGTCGTCGACGGGTTCGACAGCGCCACGACCGGTGGGATCACACCCGTCACCGTGGGAGCGGGGCCCACGCTCACCGAGCAGCCGACCATCAACCTCCCCACCAGCGCCGCGCCCACGCTCGACGCCGTCACCCCGGACGGCAAGACCCTCCTCGTGCTGGGCCAGGACTCGGTCCTGTACGCCTTCAACCTCCCGGCGGGGACCCTGGCCGGTCAGGTGAGCGTGCCATCCGGCGACAGCCAGTTCGGGCCGTCCCTGGTGGTCTCCCCCGACGGCAGCACCGCATACCTGACGTCAATCGGGGCAGCGGGCGGCGACATCGCGCCCATCGCTCTCAAGCCCACGCTCGCCCTGGGCACCCCCATCGCCCTGCCCCCCAACGCCCAGCCCAGCCAGTTGGCCATCGGGACGACCCCGGCGGGCACGAGCACACTGTTCGCCACCGACGCCGCGGCCAACTCCCTGTACTCGATCCCGCTGGCGAATCCGACCACGGTCAAGACGCTGGCGTTGTCCGTGAGCCCCCATGGCCTGTTCGTGACCCCCGACGGCGCCACTGTCGAGATCACCACCACCGGCGACGAGACGGTCTCGGTCACCGGCGCCGGGAGCCCGCCCGGCACCCTCGGCCCCTGCCTGCTGGCGCAGAGCTGCCCCCCGGGCATGAACCAGATCGCCATCACGCCCGACCAGGCACCGGCAGCGGAGTTTGCCTCCACTCCAGGTCCCCCCGGCAAGCCCAGCACGTTCGACGCCTCGCCGTCGACGGTGGCCTACGGCAGCATCACCACCTACGACTGGGACTTCGGCGACGGCAGCCCCCACCAGTCCGGGGCGTCACCCACGGCGTCCCACACCTACAGCCAGTCGGGCCAGTACTCGGTGGTGCTGACGGAGACGGACTCGGCGGGGACCACGGTCTCGACGTCGCCCCCCAGCACCATCTTCACCGGGAAGACCATGAGCCGGCAGGGCTCCACCAGTGCCCGGGTCACGCACCGGATCACCGTGTCCACCTCCATCATCCCGACCAGCACCGCCTCGGCCACACCCACGACGACAGCCTCGCCGCTGCCCTCCCCGCCGCCCGGGTTCAGCCCGAAGATCACCCTGAGCCCGGCGGTCGGGCCGCCGGGAACGGTGGTCGCCGTCGACGGGACCGGGTTCCCGGCGAGCAGCGCCGTCGCCCTGGTCTGGTCGCCGGGCATCGGCCGGACGACGGTGACCACCGATGCCCATGGCACCTTCACCGGCCGCCAGGTCCTCATCTTCCCCAAGGACCGGCTCGGGCCCCGGACCCTGACCGCCGACCCGTTCCCGACCGCCACCGCCGCCTTCTTGGTGGTGCCGCCCCCGCTGGCCCCGGGGGGCGTCGAGCAGATCCTCCCGCAGCTGGTCTACCGCGGGTAGATCACTGCTCCTGGGCGGCCGGGCCGGAGACCCGGATCCGCTCGCCCCGGCCCAGGTTGGCCTCGATCCATTCGTGGTTGAGCTCCATGGCGGCGAAGTCGGTCCAGATCCGGGCGTCGTGGGCGCAGCTGTAACGCCGGCAGACGCCCGGGCGGTCGGCATACACGGTGCACCCGCCCCCGTCGGGGTCATTGTGGACGCACGTGCCGTGGTCGTCGTGGCGGATGTGGTACGGGAACCCCAGGTCCCAGCGCACCTTGCCGGCATCCACCTCCGGCCCGGTCAGAGCGAAGGTCAGCCGGCAGCACACCGCCTGGCAGATATGCAAGCGCTCGGCGCAGTTGACCGGCTCCGAGTGCTCGTCGGTGTCCACGCCCAGCGCGATGGCCGGCCAGCGCCAGACCTTGCCCTCCTCCATCGAGGGGCGCTGCCCGGGGGGCCTCCGGTCAGGCGGGGCAAGGTCGGGTGCGAGGTCGGGGGCGGGCGCGGTGGCTTCGATGACCTCCTCCTTCTCGTCCGTGTCTGCTCCCTCCAGGATGCCCCTCGCCCGCAGGATCGCCACGAGTTCGGCCAGGACGTCGCGGGTGTCGGTGATCTGGGCGACCACCTTCTGCAACGAGGCCTGGGTGAACATGCTGGAGCGCTCCAGCTGGCGCTCCAGCTCCCGGTTGTCAGCCGGCCGGGTGTCCGTCGCCTCGGCGCCCATCAGATGAACCCCTGGCGCACGGCGTAGGCCACCGCGTGCGACCGGTTGCGCAGCTGGAAGCGGGTGATCACGTCCTGGATCACGTTCTTGATCGTCCGCTCGGAGTAGGCCAGCTGGCGGGCGATCTCGGCGGTGTTGTGCCCGTCGGCCACGAGCCGGAGCACCTGCACCTCGCGCTCGGTCAAGCCCGAGACCCGGAACCCCCGGGGCTCCAGGATCTGGCGCTGGATCTGGCCCACCTGCTCCAGCAGGCGGCCCAGGAGATCGGGCGGCAGGGCCCCGTTGCCGGCGGCCGCCTTGGTCACGGCGGCCACCACCTGGTCGGGGGTCGCCTCCGAGCGCCGCAGCAGCCCGCAGGCGCCCGCCTCGACCGCAGTCAGCAGGCCAGCGTCGTCCAGTTGGGTGGCCACGACGACCACCCGCGGGCACCGGTTGCGCTGCAGCGCCTTGATGGCGCGGGCCAGGCTTTCGTCCACTGCATCGGCCACCACCACGGCGACCGCAGCGGCGTCCACCTCGTGTTCATCGACCACCCGGAGTTCGGTCCGTCCCCGCAGCTGGGTCGCCATCCCGGCCTGCGAGATGGGGTCGCCGGCGTAGACGAACACCGGGATGCCTTCAGGCATGCAGCGCCTCCTTGCTCCCGTGGTACCTCGGCCCGGGCTTTCCGGGCCGCGGCCGCCCACGATGGCCCCCGCCGCTCTACGGGCGCTTAACGGAGACTTAACGGGCAACCCGTGATGCCTTTTTTCCTGGCTACCCGCCCGTGGCCTTTGCCCACAGGCCCGCGGTATCGTCCACGCCATGGGTGCCGCCGCCAGCCTGAGCCCCTCGACCGTCGCGGTCGAGCCGGGAGCCGAGGCGGGCGCCGAGATCAAGATCCGCAACACCGGCCACGTCGTCGATGAGTTCACCCTGGACGTGGTGGGCGAGCCGGCAGCCTGGAGCAGCGTCGAGCCCCCGTCGCTCTCCCTACTGCCCGGGACCGAGGGCACGGCGCGGGTGTCGTTCCGCCCGCCCCGGGCCTCCGAGGTGCGGGCCGGCACGTTCCCCTTCGGCGTCCGGGTGCGTTCCAAGGAGGACCCCGAGGGCTCGGTGACCGAGGAGGGGACCCTCAACGTCGGGTCGTTCAAGGACCTCTTCGGCGAGCTGCTCCCCCGCACCGCCCACGGGACCCGGGAGGCGCACTACGACCTGGCGGTGGACAACCGGGGCAACCTCGGGCTGAACGCCGACCTGGAGGGCATCGACCCCAACGCCGTCCTGCGCTTCCGCTTCTCGCCGCCCAGCCTGGTGACCAACCCCAACACCGCCACCTTCACCCGGCTGGCGGTCCGCCCGGTGAAGCCATTCTGGAAGGGGCCGCCGCGCAGCCACCCGTTCCAGGTAGCCATCAAGCCCGCCTCGGCCCCGCCCGTGCTCCTGGACGGCGTCATGCTCCAGGAGTCGATCCTGCCGCCCTGGTTCATGAAGGCACTGGCCGCGGTCCTGGCCCTGGCGGTCCTCGCCGTGGTCGCCTGGCTGGCGCTCGTCAAGCCGCAGATCAAGTCGGCCGCCAACACCGCGGTCGCCGCGCCGCTCGCCTCAGAGAAGGCCCAGGTGGCGAGCCTGGCCTCAGGGCAGAAGGCGCTGAACGACGCCGTGGCCCCGATCATCGGCCACAGCGTGGTGACACCGACGGTGTCGCCCAGCCCCACCGGACCGGTCGGGGCCACGGCGCTCGGGAACCCGTTCTACTCCCGGCTGCCCACCTCGCAGAACTTCCCGGCCGGCCAGACCAAGTCCGACTCCTATGCGGTGCCGGCGAACAACACGCTCTCGGTGTCCGACATCGTCATGGAGAACCCAGCCGGCGACAGCGGCACGCTCACCATCCAGGTGGTGAACGGGTCGTCCACCTCCACCCTGCTGGTGGAGAGCCTCGACAACTTCCGGGACCTGGACTACCACTTCATCTCGCCGCCCACCCTTCCCGGCGGGCAGAAGTTCCAGATGACCGTGCAGTGCACCGCCGGGGGCACAGGGGGGGCCAGCCCCCCGCCCGCCAACAAGCCGTGCACGCCCTCGCTGTTCTTCTCGGGGTTCCTGAAGCAAGGGTCGTAAGGGGTCGTAGGGCCTGCCAGCCGACCGGTCCCGCCTTACTCCGCCTTCAGGGCCGCCGCCGGTGCCACCCGGCCGGCAAGGCGGGCGGGCAGCAGCGCCACCAGGTTGGCCACCACCAATGCGCCGGCAACGATGGCGACGAAGCCCAGCGGCCGGATCATCACCACCGGGACGATCCCGAGTTGGTGGGCGAAGGCGGTCCACATCCAGCGCCCGGCGAGGATGCCGATCGGGACGCCGAGGACGGCGGCGGCGCCCGCGAGCGTCGTCGCCTGCCAGGCCACCGTCGATCGCACCTGCCGGGGCACGAACCCCAGTGTCTTCAAGAGCGCAAGATCCCGGCGCCGGCGCCGGATCGACACCACGAGCACGTGGATCAGCGTCGCCGCAGCCAGGAGGCCGAGGAGGGCGGCCAGCACGAACGGCAGGTTCTGGACCCGCCCGAAGTTGACGAGGTCCGCCGGTCGCTGCGCCGGCAGGAACGAGTAACCGGCGTCGCCCAGGCGCCGCCCCAGGTCGGCGGTGGCGAGCCGGGCATCCGTCCCGGGCTGGAAGCGCACCAGGGCCGTGTCCAGCGGCGGGCCATCCTGGCCCGGGGGCAGGCTGGCCTGCAGCCCGCCGACGGTCATGGCTGCGCCTTTGCCCAGGCCGAGGGCGTCGCTCAGGCTGGGGAACACGCCGACGCCGACCACCCGCAGGGTCCGCTTGACCGGCGTGTCCGCAAGCACGGCGGGCACCGCTCCACCCAGGTGGGCATGCAATTCGCTGAAGGTCCGCGACCCCAACATGATCTCGCCCGAGGTGCGCGGGACCCGGCCCTCGAGCGGCGCGGGGAACAGGGTCGGGCCTTTCACCGCGTCGATCGCCATTGCGTCCACCCGGCTACCCCTCGGGCCGAGACCGAGCGGGGCCCCGGTGTAGCCCACCGAAACGGCAGCCACGCGAGGGTCGGCTCGCAGGAGGTCCACAGCCGGGCCGATGTCGCGGGCGGTGATGCTCGCCGCCTGGGCGTCCCAGGTCACCCCGTAGAGAGCCGGTGTCGCCAGGAGGTGGTTGAGGCTCGTCGAGAAGACCAGCGCTGCAGAGAGCGCCGCCAGCGCGACCGCGGTGCCGCCGACCGAGCTGCGTACGGGCACGGCGGTGCGGCCGCGCCCGGACTCCAGGGCGAAGCGCATGCCGGTCGCCACCGTGGCCGGCGCCGCGGTGGCGCCGACGGCCGATGCCAGCACCGATGGGCGCAGAGTGGCGGCGGCCGGCCGGCCCGGCTTCCGGGCAGCGCGCCACGCCGGGGCGGCGCCCGCCAGGGCGATCACGGCGATCAGACCGAGGGTCCCGAGACCGAACACCAGCGGGTCGAAGGCCAGGCCCGGGTGCGGCTCGGCGTTGCGCGCCAGGCCGATCGGGGCGATGGGCGAGAGCGCATAGGCCACCCCGACCGCGACCACCGCCCCCATCACGCCGACGGCCAGGACGCGGGTCATCGCCACTGTCCACAGCTGGCCCGGGGTCATGCCCATGGCCCGGAGCTCGCCATTGTCCGCCGCCTCGAGGACGCTCTGGCGGGCGAGCAGCTGCACGACGATCAACCCGCCGGTGGCGGCGAGCAGCGCGGCCAGCAGCCACAGGGCGACGGCCTGGAGGTGGATCGAACGCTCGGTGTTGACACTCTGATCGCTGATGGGGAACGACTGTACGGGCAGCCCGCCGCCGAGCCGGCCGACGTCGCCCTGAAAGCTCGGCGTGCCGCGGTCGCCGTCGCGCAGCCAGACCGCCGAGACACCGTAGGTCAACAGGTCGTCCGTGTGGGCCCGGTAGAAGGCGGGCGTCGCCCAGGCCAGGTCAACACCGGAGCCCAGCTGGGGCGGGAACTCGGTCGGTGCGGCATCGACGCCGACGACCCGGAACCGGAGGCGCGCGGTCGACTGGCCATCGGCCTTCGCCACCGTCAGGTCGAGGTGGTCGCCCACGCCGAGGTGCAGGTCGTCGGCCAACAGGAAGCTGATGGTGACCTCGTCGGCCTTCGCCGGATCCGGCTGGCGGCCGGCGAGCATCTTGCGGCGGAACATCGTTGTCCCGAGCGCGTTGGTGGCCGGGGCGGTCAGGTTGACGACGGCCGGATCGAGGGCGGCATACGAGGCTGCGGTCATCACACGTTTGACTTCCGGGAGCTGCGCCAGCTGGGCCGTGCTGATGTCGCCGAAGCCCGATGACCCGGCCGGGGGCCGGAAGACGAAGGTCTGCGGCGAGTCCGCCCACTGCAGGAAGCGGGGGTAGGCGCTGTCGGTGCGGCGGGCCCCGGCGGCACTGGCCAGCACCGCGCCCGCGAAGAGACCCGCCACGACGGCCAGCCCCAGCCAGGATCGCCACCGGTTCCGAAGATCGGCGCGCACCCGCGCCGCAACTGCACTCACTGTTGCTCCATCCCGTTGCACTGTGGCCCCACCGGGACCCGACCGCCAGGGGGGCAGCCTGCCTCCCGCGGGGAGTGCCTACCCCACCAGCGGCCAGTTGATTTAGGTTTGCCTGGCCGGATTTCAGCTCGCCGGCGATGAGTTCCGGCACCTCCGTCCGTCTGAACGCGTGACGGCACGACAGCGCAGCACCGACTCCCAGAAAGGAGCCGCACCATGGCCACCGCGTCCACCCCTGGAGCCCCGTGCTGGATCGACCTCAGCACCCCCGACGTTGCGAGCACCCGGGCGTTTTACCCGGCCCTGTTCGGCTGGACGGTCACCGAGCCGCTGGCCGAGTTCGGCGGCTACTTCCAGTTCCTCCGCGACGGCGTGCCCGTGGGCGGCTGCGTGGGCCCGATGCCCGAACAGCCCCCGCCAATGCCTGGTCGGTCTACCTGCTGAGCGACGACGCCGAGAAGACCGTCGCCCTGGCCGCCGAGAACGGCGCCCGGATCCTCGCCCCGCCGATGACCGTCGGCGACCTCGGCACGATGGCGGTCCTGGTGGACAACGGCGGCGCCGTCATCGGCGCCTGGCAGCCGATCACCTTCTCCGGCATCGGCGTCTTCGGCGAGAACGGTGCCCCGGCCTGGTTCGAGCTGCACACCGGCGCCTACGCCGACAGCATCAACTTCTACCGCACGGTGTTCCAGTGGAACACCCAGACCGCCATGGACACGCCCGAGTTCCACTACACCATCCTGGCCGACGGCGACAAGCAGCTGGCCGGCATCATGGACACGAGCACATTCACGGAGGACATCCCGACCCGCTGGGGGGTCTACATCACGGTCGACGATGCCGACGCCAGCACCGCCCAGGCAGTCTCGCTCGGGGGCTCGGTCGTCCATGCGCCCGAGGACACCCCGTACGGGCGCCTCGCCACCGTGGCCGACCCGAGCGGGGCCCAGTTCAAGCTGCTGCAGCCGCCGGCGACGGCGTAGCCCCGCCGGTCTTCCCCGGGGCGCGGCGGCGCCCCTGGGGCCCGGGGCCCCACCGGTCTAACTGGGCAACTTTACCCCCGGATTGCGGGGAGTTTGTTGCACAGTTCACCAATGCTCGACGGAACGTCACGCCCTCTATACGCGCGTGGATGCCGACGCCAGCCTCGCCACCCTTGCGGCCCGCCAGTACGGGCCGATCTCCCGCGAACAGGCGCGGGGGAGCCGGCGGCTCGTGCGGGCGCAGATCTCGATCCCCCCGGACTCGAACCCGTTGAGTCCGCCCGTGTCTTCCATACATCCATACACATGACTATCTATATTTGCACATCATCACACGCAAAGAGCCGCCCGAGACACGGACGGCTCTTTGGTGCGGCGCTGGAGTTACAGGTACGGGTTGCCCATCGACTCCCCGGTCTCCAGCAGCGTCTTCAGGCCGCTGAGCACCCACGGCCAGCCGCCACCGGCGGTGCCGCCGAACTTGCCGGCCACCAGGGCCGCCAGCGTCGGCGCCCGCTCGAGGTCGTGGGTCACCGTCAGAATCGACACCCCGTTGCGGCCCTCGGCAATGTCGTACGTCAACTGGGTGAAGCCCTCCCCGGCCGTCCGGGCGTCCATCAGCATGCGGAAGGTGTGCACCAGGCGGTGGGGCGGGTCGCACTCGATGACCTCCCCGTCGACGACGACGTCGGGCACCTCGAAGCCGCCAGCCTTGCCCGCCTGCTTCATCTCGACACTGGCAAGGTGGCGGTAGCTGCCCCCCGGGCGCTCGTCGAACTGCGCCTCACCGCCGTAGCCGAACCGGGCGGTCCACTCCGGCTTGGTGATGGCGTCCCAGATCGCCTGCGGGGTGGCCTTGATGTAGACCTTATAGACCTGCGTGGTGACCAGCTCTTCTGCGATGGTGCTCATGCGGATCCCTCCTCCTCCAGTGCGCGTTTCAGGTCGGTGAGCGCCGACACCTGGCGCTCCCGGTACTTGTCGATCCACCGGTCGTGGATCAGCCGGATCGGGACCGGGTTCAGGAAGTGGAGCTTCTCCCTGCCCGACCGGCGGGCGACCACGAGGTCGGCGTCCTCCAGGACCTTCAGGTGCTTCATGACGCCGAACCTGGTCATCTCCAGCTCGGACTCGAGCTCGGTGAGCGTACGGCCGTCACGCTCGAAGAGCCGGTCGAGCAGGAAACGGCGGGTCGGGTCTGCCAGCGCCTTGAACACCCGGTCGTCCTCCTCGCTCATGGCGTCATGATATGTGACCGTTCAGTCACATGTCAAGGGCTGTGCAGGGACCGGCGCGGGCACAGGTGCACGTCTACGATGCCGCCCCATGGAAGACGCAGTCCAGGCCTACATCGACGCCATCCCGCCCGAGCAGCGGGAGCTCTTCGACCGCCTGCACACCCTGATCCGGGCCGCCGCCCCGGACGCCGAGGTGGTGCTCTCGTACCAGATCCCCACCTTCAAGGTGGGCAAGCGCAGGCTCTTCCTGGCCGCGTGGAAGCACGGGGTGTCGCTGTACGGTTGGGGCGAGGACCGCGACGGCGGGTTTCTCTCGAGGCACCCAGAGCTCAAGTCGGGGCGTGCCACCCTCCGGCTCCGGCCCACCGACGCCGAGGCGATCGGCGATGAGGAGTTCCTCGCGTTGGCCACAGCAGCCCTAGCGCCATAGCCACCCGGTCACTGCTGTTCCTGGACCACGGTGGCATAGGCAAGTGACCCAGTGCCGGCGATCGTCTGGTCCCACCAACACAACTCATAGCGTCCGGGGGCGGCTTGGAGGGTCACCTGGCCGGTACTGGTCTTGTCGACGACGGCGACCACATGCGAGCGGTCGAACGTTCCCTGGGCCCCCGAGCCGGTGCACATTGCAGGCTTCCGGTTACCCAGCGGAGCGACGGAGAAGGTGACCACCGCGGAACCCGTCATCGTCACCGAGTAGCTGAGGACTGCCGGCCCGCCGGCGAGACGGAACCGGGCGCCACTGCCGCCGCTTGAGCCGGCCGCCCCGCTGCCCGACACCCCACCGGAGTACACCGTCACCCACCGGGGAGACGATGACGGGATGGGCCGATGGGCTGCCGCCGGAGACCGGCTGGAGCACGCGCACAGCGCGACCGGTAGCGCCGTGCACAGGGTAGCGAGGCGAATTCGCATTGTGCTGGCTTCGGTTGGTGGGCTCTGTTGGGGCCATTCTCGATCATGGTTCCCGGATTCGGGCTAGAGTCGGCCCGTGGCGGACGAGCCGGTCGACGCCGAGCGCGAACTGTGGAGCCTCGGCCACTACCCCACCGTCGCCCGGCATCTGATGCCGATTGCCGTGGCGACCGTCGATGCGGCCGGAGTTCGTCGCGGCGACCGGGTGTTGGACGTCGGGACCGGCTCGGGCAACGCGGCTGCCGAGGCGGCCCGGCGGGGCGCCGTGGTGCGGGGCATCGACCTGAGCCCGCAGCAGATCGAGCACGCCCGGGCTCGGTGCGCGGCGGAGGGACTCACCGTGGACCTCTCGGTCGGCGACGCCCAGGCCCTAGAGGTGCCCGACGGCAGCGTCGACGTGGTGGTCAGCGTGATGGCAGTGATCTTCGCCCCCGACCACACCCGGGCCGCCGCCGAGCTGGCCCGGGTCCTGCGCCCGGCTGGGCGCCTCGCCATGACATCGTGGGCCTCGGGCGGGTGGTCCGAAGGTTGGCGGGAGCGAATCGTGGCCCTGCTGCCCCCGCAGCCCGAGGGTGGCCCGGTGCCCGACGAGTGGTCGGAGCCAGGCGAGTTCGCCCGCCGGCTGGAGGCGGTCGGCCTGTCTGAGGTCCGGGTGACCGAGGAGCCGTTCACCTTCCGGTTCGCCTCGGTGGACGAGGGCATGGAGACCTTCCTCACCAAGGCCGGCCCGTTCGTGCGGACCATGGCGACGCTGGAGTCGCTGGGCAGGGGCGCGGAGGCCCGGCGCACGTTCCAGGCCGCGCTCGAGGAGGCCAACGCGGCGACCGACGGCTCGCTGATCCTGCCGGCGCCCTACCTCCTCGGCCGGGCCACGAAGCCGTGATCCGCGAGGACTCCTCGGACGCGGGCAGCCCGTAGCCGCTGAGCGCGGTGTGGGCATCGTCGGCCGCCGCGCTCACCTGGGCACTCATGGCGCCGGCGCCGGCTACTGGCCGAGTCCGCACCGGGCGTAGGCAGCCCTGCCTCGGCGGCGTTGACCAGGTTGCAGAAGCCGTTGGCCTGCGGGTCAGCGGCCCTCGGGATCCATGCCCACCGAGAAGCCGCGCTGTGCAGGGGCGGCCGGGCCCGGTTCCCGGACCCCCGCCGAGCCGGGACCCTCCTGGGTCCAGACGGTCACCACACGGCCGTCGGAGAACTCCGAGCCCGGCACCGGCTCCTGGCGCACGACCCGGGCCCCGTCGCCCGCTTGGCCGTCGTCGGCGATGGCCACACCGGCACCGGCTGCCTCGGCGACCCGCCGGGCCTCGGCAAGCCGCAGGCCCACCAAGTCGGGCACCCGCAGTGTCTCTTGCGGTCGGGCGCCGGTCAGCCCCTTGGCCAGCCCTTCGAACCAACCGAGCTCACCGCCCCCACCGGACCGCTTCTGCAGGTCCCTCGTGCGGAGGTTCTGCACCGCCTTGGAGACCTGGCGGGCGAGCTCTTCGGGGATCTCGGGGGCCCGGGCCCGCACGATCTCGACCTCCCGGTCCAGCTTCGGGTAGTCGATCCAGTGGAACAGGCAGCGGCGCTTCAGGGCGTCGTGCAGCTCCCGGGTGCGGTTGGAGGTCAGGATGACGACGGGGGGCTTCTTGCACTTGATGGTGCCCAGCTCGGGGATGGTGACCTGGAAGTCGGAGAGCACCTCGAGGAGGAAG
>DASTWV010000058.1 GCA_035765775.1 Actinomycetota bacterium
TTCCTTCGCAGAGCGACCGAATTCCTGCGCGACGACGAGGCATTCCTGGCAATCGTCAGCCCGGAGCCCGTGAGCTTCTACCTTCAGTCCCCGGGCAAGAACGGCGCGCTCTACGACCGGCTAGTCCTGAAACAAGCGTAATGTGATCTACACACTTCGGTCTCGGCCCGCCTTGGCTGGCCACGCACCGTCTCCGGGCCGGGCCATCGCCACCCGGCTCCTACCGTTCCGGCCTCGGTCACCCATCATCACACCGCCTCTCGTCGGTTCGGAGCCAACACGGACCGGAGCATCCCGACCCCGGCTTCACTCCACCACTCTCTCAGCACAACCGGCGACCGTGCAGCCGCTCCACCAATCGCAGGAACACGCCCTGCCACGGGTTCCACGACAGCAGCCGGTATACGACCCGACGGGCACCTCGCACCACCTGGCATGGCACCTGGATCATCGCCACGCAGAACGTGCTGAACTCCATCCGCAGCAGCGAACGCTTCTCCGCCCGGTACTTCTCCGCCCACCGGCCCTGCTCGGGCAGCAGCAACGCCGCCCACGCCTTCAGGCTCCAGGCCAGCGACGCCATCACCATGTACGCCCCGTTGCTCACCAGGTCGCCCACCGGCATCGCCAGCGCCTTCACGCCGCCCTTCAACTGGGCGATCAGGTTCTCCTGGTCGCAACGGTCGTTGGCCAGGAACACGACCTCCGAAGCCGGGGTCGTCCGGTCGTTGGTGATGTAGAAGAAGAACCGATCAGGCTCGAACAGCCTCAACTGCCCCTTCTCGACCGCCAGCTTCTTGCGGAGCACGACCACCCGGTACGCCTTCTCGCAGGCGACGGGCCGGTACACGAACTCGGCCACCTCCTCGCCGATCAGCTTCAGCGTGTCGAACTGCCGCTGGGAGACGATCCGCTCCCTGTGCCGCTCCCGGGCCTGGCGGGGCGCCGTCTCGATCGTATAGCGGGCCGGGCGCTCCAGTTCGCTGTATTTCAGGTCGGGGAGCCGCTCGGCCAGTGCCTTGAGGTTGGCCCGGGCGTCGAAGCCGAAGATGAACCGGACGCCGTCGGAGTCCCAGCGGTCCAGGTGCTTCGTCTGGGTGAAGTCGGTGTCGCCTCGGTATGTAATCCGGCGGAAACCCGCCCGACGGCACAGGGCGGCGGCCTTGTCGAGGTAGACGTCGGCCTGCTCGTGCGAGGGGCGGTTGCCGCTGCGGTTGACCAGGTAGAGGGGCTCGGAGGTGTTGGCCAGCGACACCACCAGCGGGTGGTAGCACCACGCCCCCTTGTACGAGATATCCACCCCCTGCTTGCACCGGCCGTCGGTGGGGGCGAGTGTGCCGTCGGCGTCGAGGAACGCCTCGTCGAAGAAGGGGTCGGGCTGCTCCTTCCAGGCCCGGAGCCGGGACTCATTGAAGGTGTCCATCAACCGCTCGACGTCGGCCTCGGTGAACCGGCGGCAGAAGTCCCCGGCGGTGGTCGGGTCGGGGATGCGCCGTGCCCCGAGGGCGTCGAGGTAGACCTCGTCGTTGCGCCGCACCTCCAGGTGCTCCAGGCGGCTGCCCCCGGCCAGGAGGTTGTAGGCGATGTTCAGGACGTGGTCACTCTCGAAGTACGGCAGGTGCCGCTTCAGGAGGCGGAGGTCCCGGTCGATGTCGTCGATCAGCCCGAGCTTCCGGGCCAGTAGGTGCATCGCCCCGATGCCGCCCGGTGCGATGGCCCGGGCCTTCTCGGCGATCTCGTAGCGGATGTTGGAGGCGGTCATCATCGGCTGACGCCGCTCGACGCCGGGCTGGTTCTCGATGCGTCGGAGGATTCTCCGCTTGCGTCGGTTCAACTGGCGGTGGACATTGGCGTTCACTCGAAAGCCTCCTGGTGGGCGAACGTTGAGGGGGTGAAGTACCTCGATTGTTCGCCAGAACCAGGGGGGTTTCGAGCTTCCCGGCTGCTATCACCCTCAGATTACGCTTGGTTGAGGACTAGAGTTTCGGACTTATCCGGGGGCCACTGATGGCGCAAATAGGAGCGGACCCGCACGTGCCGCCTGCTTATCCTGGGGTTGCTGAGGCCGACCAGGATCGTAGCCGCACGGAGGTCCGCTCCCGTGGATCAGCTTATCCCCACCCTCGCAGGACTGGTAGCGCTGTTCCGCGACTGCTTCCGCGCCGAGGTCTTCCAGACCTTCCAGGTGCTCATCGCCGGCTGGGTCATCTGCGTCGGGCCGCGGACCATCTCCGAGGTCTGGCAGGCGACCGGGCTGGCCGCGAAGCGGCACCACGACACCGCGTATGCGGTCTTTCACTCGGCCGCGTGGGAGTGGGACGACCTGGGGATCGTCCTGGCCACATTGATCCTCACCCACCTGGCCCCCGGTGGTGTCGTCTGGGTCGCCGTCGACGATACCCTCTGCCACAAGCGCGGGGCCAAGGTCGCCTTCGGCGGTATCTTCCTCGACGCGGTCCTCTCCTCGAAGAGGCACAAGGCCTTCCGGTTCGGCCTCAACTGGGTCGTGCTCGGGATCGCCGTCCCGATCCCGATGCGCGCCGATCGCTACTTCTGCCTGCCGGTGCTCTGGCGGCTCTATCGCAAGAAGGGACAACCCGGGCACAAGCCCCGACCGCAATCCGCCGCCGAGTTGGCGCGGCGGCTGGCCGAGGCCAACCCCGGGCGGACGTTCTGGCTCGTCGGCGACAGCGCCTACGTCAACGCGGCGGTGTTGCGGGGCCGGCCGAAGAACCTTCAGGTGATCGGGCCGCTGCATTGGAAGGCGGCGCTTTACGACCGGCCCGGTCCCTACAGCGGCAAAGGCCGCCGGCCCAAGAAGGGGCGGCGACTGCCTACCCCGACGGCGATGATCGAGGACACGGTGGCCTACCAGGCCGAGACCCTGAAGTTCGAGTTCCCCAAGGGGTCGAGAGAACTCCGGGTGCAAGTGATCCGGGACGTGCTCTGGTACCGAGGGTGCAAGGACGAGCCGGTGATGGTGGTCTTGGTCCGCGACCCGCTGGGTCAGTGGCGGGACGAGGCGCTGGTGGCGACCGATCCGAGTGCCTCGGCCGACTTCGTCATCTTGGGGTACTGCCGGCGATGGAGTGTGGAGCTGGCGTTCTTCGACAGCAAACAGTTCCTCGGACTCCACGACCCACGAGTCAGGAGTGAACGGAGCGTGGAGCGGGCGCACCCGATGGCATGGTTCATCGGCTCGCTGACGATCCTGTGGTATTGCCTGGAAGGTCATGAGGGCTCGCACGTCGAGAGGGACCGCCCCTGGTACAAGGCGAAGGTGACGCCGACATTCACGGACATGCTCGGTGCGCTCCGGTTGCAGATGTGGGAGCATGAGGTTTTCGGAGAGTCCGGTACGGACACGCCCTCACCGGAATGCATCGAAAGGATGCTCCACAAGCTGTCCGCAGTGGCATAGAGGTCCGAAAGTCTAGTCAGAGACGGTCCCGATTGGCCCCGGCCGCCCCGCTCATCGCTCCTCGGATCAACAGCCCGTCGTGGAACAGGCCCTCGGCTCGACATGGTGGGGCTTTCGGGGCCTCGCGGGGCGCCCGCCGGCGGCCTCGGCCGCCGCCATCAACTGGCCGAGCCTCGGCCTCAGCGCCTGGGCCTCGGCGAGGGTCAGGTCGGGGGCGCAGAGGCGGTCCATCAACTGGGAGAGGCTCAGGGCGAGGGCCTGGCGGTCGTCCGGGGCGCTCATGGGCTCCACCTGCCGCCGGGATGTGAGGCGGCTCGTCGGGTCGGGAGGTCGTCGGGGCCGGCCGGCGGCCCGCACCGCCTCCGGACGCAAATCGCCGGCCGGACGTTCGCGCCTTCGGCGAATTCGTGCCTGAAATGCTGATGGCCACGGGATTAAAAACTTTGGGTCGGCCCCGGCGGGGTCCTCGCCGAGCCGCCAATCGCCGCGCCTTTTTGCAAGATCGCCCGCTTCATGCGCGGGCCTTGTGCGGGCTGGACCGTCCCGGTAAGATACGAGGCTCCCCTTCGGGGCGAGATCCACCCGATTCACCCAGGTACGCGTCCCAAGAGGGACCGCAGCGCAGGAGAGCCTATGGCCAGCCGACGCCGAGGGAAAGGTCGCCGCAAGGTCGGTCGGAAGAAGCGACGGATGCGGAGCAAGATCCGCCACCGCAAGAAATAAGCCGGCCGGCCGCCGTGGACGGGTCCTTTCTCCCCGCTCGGCGCCGGCACCCCTGTCGGCGGGAGGCCGCGTCGCCGCGGCCCGGCCCGCCCCCGAGCCCGCCGAGGCGACCGGCCCGAGA